>DSDH01000202.1 GCA_011055475.1 Phycisphaerales bacterium
GTAAAAAACGCGCCATCGTACCAGTCCTCCAGCAGTGACAGGTCGAACCCGATCCAGGAGCACTCCACCTTCTGCGGCAACGACTGGGCCAGGGCATAGCCCGCCGACGCGCAGAATCCCTCCTGCGCCCGCCCTTGCCGGGCGCGGACCGGCCGGAAGGCCTCAATGTACTCGACGAAGGCCTCTGCATTCTGGTCGTCGAGCCCCAGACGATGGCGACAGGCCGGGTCCATCCCATCGACCATGCGACGGATATGGCCGCGGTCGCAACAGGCCTCGGCCGGCTCAGTGGCCGGGTCCCCCGGTCCTTCAACCTCCTCGCGAAGCCGCGCCTCATATTGGAAGACCCGCTCCCAGAGCACTTGCAGATGCCAGCGCATATCCGCTTTCTTGCGGTCTTCCATGAGGTTCAGGCCGTTCGCGTCGGCCATGAGGATTCGTTCGGAGCTGAACAGGTTGCTCAGGGCGATCAGCGTATGGCCCAGGCCGAAGGTCAGCAGCGCCACCACCGCGGGCAGCATCGCGGCGTCCAGCTTGTTGACCCGCAGATCATAGCCGAAGATGCGGTTTCCCGCGACATCGGTGAGGACCGCACCGACTCCGATGACCGCCGCAACCGTGGTGTACCGCACCCCCTGCCGCTTCAAGCGGCGACCGACCAGGTACAGCACCTGGCCTGCTCCGATCACCCGGCGATACTCGCGAAGATGGATCATGCCCGTTCTATAGCCGAAAACAACCCTCTCCACAAGCGGCCGCGGTCTACTTTGTGGCCGGCGGCATTCCCGGGGGCTTCCTGTCGCGACCGCCGACCATGGCGACAACCTCCTCATGGACCCGCAGAATGCCTGCATCCCGTTGCGGGGCGATTCGGTCAATCACCGCTATCGCCAAAACACCCGCCAGGAAACCGGGCACGATCTCATACAGCCACCCGCCCAGGCCGGTCTGCTTCCACACCACGAGCGTCACCGTCCCGGCCACCATGCCCGCCAAGGCCGAGTACCACGTAGTCCGCCGACTGAACAGGGCGAACAGCATCACCGGTCCAAAGGCGGCCCCAAAACCGCCCCATGCGTAGGCCACGATTCGTAGAATCGTCTCATCCGGGTTCCTCTTCGGATCGACCGCCAGCGCCAAAACCAAGGCGATCGTCGCGATCACGAGCACGCACAGACGGCCGACGCGAACCACCTCCTTGGGGGCGGCCTGACGGCGCAGGACCTTCTGATAGAAATCCTCGCTCAGGGCCGAGGAGGAGACCAGCAATTGCGAGTCGATGGTGGACATGATCGCCGAGAGGATCGCGGCCAGCATCACGCCCCCCAGCCAGGGATCGAGCAGGTCCTGGATCATGTAGATAAAGACCTTCTCCTCCTCGCCGTCCTTCAGGCCGGGCACCATGCCGGCCCCCACCAGGCCGATGGCCACGGCCCCGGCCAACGACAGCGCCACCCACACGATCGCGATGGCCATGGACTCCCGCAGCTTCGACAGCGAGCGGGCGCTCATGAACCGCGTCAGGATGTGCGGCTGGCCGAAATACCCCAACCCCCAGGCCGTCGCGGACAGCAGCCCCACCGCGCCGAATCCCGCGGGGAATACGTTCATGGAAACGCCCTGCTCGGTCAGGCGGTGCCCCACGGCACCAGGCCCACCCAATTGCATCATGCCCCAAATCGGCACGACGACAATCGCCAGCAACATCAGGCTGCCCTGAAACAGATCCGTCCAGCAAACCGCCAGAAATCCGCCGAGGAACGTGTAAAAGACGATAATGACGCCGCCGACCAGAACGGCCCCGCTGTAGGGCAGGTTGAAGGCCGACTCGAACAGGCGTCCGGCCGCCACCAGCCCGCTCGTTGCATAGATCGTGAAAAAGATCAAGATGACCAGCGCCGAGAGCGTCCGCACCAAGCCGGTCGGATCGGCGAAGCGGGCTTCGAAGAAGCACGGCAGGGTGATCGCCCCGACTCTCTCGGTGTACACCCGCAATCGGGACGCGACGATCAGCCAATTGAGGGCCGTGCCGACGAACAGCCCCACGGCGATCCACACCTCGCGACCGCCGGCCAGATAGACGGCGCCCGGAAGCCCCATCAGCAGCCAGCCGCTCATGTCGCTGGCCTGAGCGCTCAGGGCCGTCACCCAGGCCCCCATGCCGCGACCGCCCAGCAGATAGTCCTCAATGCTCGTGCTGCGGCGGTAGAAATACGCCCCGATGACCAGCAGAATCACGAAATAGAGGATGAACGTCACGGTCGTACCGTTCGGCATGGGATTCTCCCAGATGAATCGGCGGAGCGTGGCGCCCGGCCGATCCCCGGCCGTTCGGCACCTTCACATTCATTATCCTCGCTGATCTCCCCGACCGATCTGGCGCAAACGGTCGCGACATTCGCGCGCGCGGGCCAACATCGCCGCCAGGAGGATCCGCTGCCCCAATTCGGTCACCTGCCGCTGCCGGCGCGATACCAACTCGATAAAGGCCTCGGCCTTGGCCAGCGTCAGCTCCGCCGCCAGAGGATGCAAGCCTTCGTCTTGAGCCGTCTCTTCCAGCCCCCGCAATTCTGCCACCAACAACTGTATTTCCTCGGATTCCACCCCGATGACCCCACAGAAACTCTCAGTTCGGACAGATGCCATCCATCCCGATCTGGACACCAAGTCTAACCGCCTGTTGAAAACGTGTCACCCCGGACCCCGGATCAGGCCCGGGGCAGGCTTTGATCCGGAGTCCACGCTCGACGTGTGGTGTGCTCTCTGCACGCAAAGCGTGGATTCCCGCCCACCGTGGCGCGTCGTCGACCTTCGCGGGAATGACAAGAAGGGCCCGATTCTGTGGCCCGTACGTTTTTCAACGGACTGCTAATCCCCTTAGTGTATCCGAACACGCCGTGCAACGTCAAGATAACGAATTGACAGACCTGTCCCCCATTTTGAAATGCCGACGACGGCACATCCGTCGCACGCTTCATCGTGTCCTCCTGCCCTCCGCAGACACACTTTCGTTTACGACGATAAAGCCGACTTGTTCGGCCGTCGCTCATGCGTCTGCGCCATGACCCGCCCTTTGCCCTCGGCAGAAAGCCGCCGCCCCAAGAAGCTGGTCATGGAGGCTATTCCACGGTCACGCTCTTGGCGAGGTTCCGCGGCTTGTCCACGTCGTGCCCGCGCAATACGGCGGCGTGATAGGCCAGCAATTGCAGCGGAACGACCGTCAGCATCGGCTGCAAGGCGTCCACCGTCTCGGGCACGGTGATCAGGTGATCGGCGTAGCGACGGATATGCTCGTCGCCCTCGTCGGCCACGACGATCGTCCGGCCACCGCGACTGCGGACCTCTTCGATGTTGCCGATGATCTTATCGTAGTGCGCGCAGCGCGTGGCGATGAACACCGCCGGCAGGCCCTCGGTGATGAGCGCGATGGGCCCGTGCTTCATCTCGGCCGCGGGCAGTCCCTCGGCGTGAATGTAGCTGATCTCCTTGAGCTTGAGCGCCCCCTCCAGGGCCACGGGGTAGTTGAAGCCCCGCCCCAAGAACAGCCAGTTGTTTCGCTCGATGTTCGCTTCGGCGATGGAGCGGATGTGCGGCCCCTGGTCCAGGATTCGCTCGATCTTGCTCGGTATCGCCGTCAGCTCCGTCAACAGATCCGCCGCGTGTTCCGAGGCGATATGGCGGCGGCGTCCGAGCTCGATGGCCATCATCGCCAACACCGCCACCTGGGCGGTGAAGGCCTTGGTGCTGGCCACGCCGATCTCCGGCCCCACCCGCAGATAGACCCCGGCGTCGGTGGTGCGGGCGATCGTCGAGCCGACGACGTTGACCACCCCCAGCACCAGCGCCCCCCGCTCCTTGGCCTGTTCGATCGCAGCCAGCGTATCGGCAGTCTCCCCCGATTGACTGATCGCGATGACGATCGTGCCGTCTTCGATGACGGGGTTGCGATATCGCAGCTCGCTGGCGTATTCGACCTCCGCCGGAATCCGCGCGAGCTGCTCGAAGAGGAACTCCCCGACCAGACCCGCGTGCCAGGCCGTGCCGCAGGCCGCCAGGATGATCCGTCGCGTCCGCGTCAGGGTGCGAAGGTGCGATTGCAGACCACCCAGCACGACGCGACCGTTCTGCAGGTCGATCCGCCCTTGCAGCGTTCGGGCCAGGCTGGTCGGCTGCTCGGCGATTTCCTTCTGCATGTAGTGGTCGCAGCCCGCCAGCTCGATCTGCTCGAGTGAGAACTCGACTTCCTGCAATTCCTTGGTGACCGGCACGTTGGCCCGCGTCTTGGTGCGAAACCCCTCCGGTGTGATCGTTACGATCTCATCGTCGGACAGGTAGATGGCCTGGGTGGTATGCTCCACGATCGCCGCCGCATCCGAGGCCAGGATGTACTCATTCTCGCCCACCCCCAGGATGAGCGGGCTGCCCTTTTTGGCCCCGATCAACACATGCGGCAGATCGGTGCACACAATGGCCAGGCCGTAGGTGCCCACCACCTCGCGCAAGGCCTGCTGGACCGCCCACTCAAAGCGCGCCGCGCCCTCCAGGGCGGCCGTAGCCCCGGATTCGGCCGGATTCGCGTAGAAATGCCCGATCAGGGTCGCGACGACTTCGCTGTCCGTCTCGCTGGCGAAGGTGCACCCCTTGCCGGCCAGCCACGTCTTGAGCGTGGCGTAATTCTCGATGATCCCGTTGTGGACGACGATGATCTTGCCCGTGCAATCGACGTGTGGGTGGGCATTGGTCGTTGTGGGGGCCCCGTGCGTGGCCCAACGCGTGTGCCCCAGGCCGATGTTCTGGCCGGCATCCTCCGCCGGGAGAACCGCCTCCAGGGCGCTGATGCGACCGGCGGTCTTTGTCAGCGCGACCGCCCCGTCCGACAGCAGCGCGACGCCCGCCGAATCGTACCCCCGATACTCCAGCCGCTTGAGCCCCTCGACCAGGATCGGCCGGGCCGGCTTATGCCCCAGATATGCCACAATCCCGCACATACCACGCATTCCTTTCGATTGAATCACCCGGCCATTGCACACCCTCGGAAAACCGGCCCGATTATCCGTATCATCGTCCTGAGCGGCAGGCCTGTCCACCTGAAAACCCATTCCCCCGACTATCCGGGTGCGGCTGGCGCCATCGCCCGCGAATATCGGACCTGACCAGGACGGCGGCTCTCGCTCGAGGTCGTGGATACGGGCTTGAGTCGCGGCGTGACACCGACTAACGGGACGGGGCCTGTTCGAGAGAGGAGGACGCTTTCCAGGGTTCGGTCGCGGCAGGGGTGGCGCTCGGCGTGGCTCCCGTGACCGAGGTTATCGGCACATCGGGCTGCCCCCGGACCGCGTGAACGAAGGCCCGCGAACTGATCTTCACCGGCCCGCGGATCAGCTCCGGAACGCTGAACGCATCCAGGCAAGACTCATAGAACGCGGGGTCCTCCCGGGGCAGCACGAAGGGCTTGCCGGCCCGTCCGTCGGCGTCGATATAGCACAGAAACGTCCGCGTGAAGGGGCCCCCTTGTCGGCGGCTGCTGAAGGCCAGCCAGCGGCTGTTGCTTGAGAAGCTGTGCCAGGATTCGGACTGCTCGCTGTTGACGTCCAGCTTCCGATACTCGCCCGTCCCCAAGTCCATGATGTACAGGTCGCTGCTGGCCTGATAGATGGGGAAGCACCCGTGGTCGCACATGCAGAACACCAGGAACCGGCCGTCGGGAGAGAGACGCGGCAGCAGAATGCTCTGGCCCGTCTCCTCGGCCGACAACACCGTCTCCGGCGTCCCCCACGTGTCGGATTCCAGATCATACCGCACCCGCCGCAGGTCGTATCGAATCTGCTCTATATGCTCCAGCGGAATGCGATCCCGGTCCTCCCAGAGAATCGGGGCACTACAGAAATAGAGGACCTGTCCATCCGGCGACCAGGTGGGGTAAGACTCCAAGCGCTGCTTGTCCGCGATGGCCGGCGCCGTTTTCACGGTCTGGGCGGCAACCTGATAATAGAATAATCCCGAATCGAGATCGACCACGTCCCGCACTTCGGCGCGGGCCGTATGAAAAAACTGCCGCACCTTATTGATCGAGTAGACGGCCAACTGTCCCGAAGGATGCCACGATGTGTAAGTCCACTTGATGTCGACCTTCTCGACCCGGCCATCGCGGCCGAGAAGCACGCCACTGCCATAGGGTCCGCTGCGGATGCTGATCGCCAGGGTGTCCGGTTGCTGGTTCAGGAAGGTGTGGCAATTAAGGCAACCGTTCCGAAACGACCGACCATCCAGGAGCGTGGTCTGCTCAAAGCTCTCGAGGTCCCGCTGTTCAATGCGGATGCTCTTGAAGAAATTGTAGTTGGGTCTCAGGGCGCGATAGGTGATGTGGCTGTCGATCGGCTCATCGGCGACGTGGTTGGTGATCCGGGGGTGGCGGCGCCACTGTCCGGAGTCATCGGCGGCGTACACGTCGAACCACACCTCGCCGCCCCGGTTGGCCTGGAGCAAACGCCGCCAGGGACGTATGGGAATGCGTATCTGAGCATTCCCGGAACCCAAGTCCATCGCCCCGCCCTGAGGACCGTGGATACGCACGGAATAACGTGCTGCGCGGTTCTCAATCACGA
>DSDH01000644.1 GCA_011055475.1 Phycisphaerales bacterium
CTTCGGGGGCGTTGTGGAGGTCAACACGCCGGAGCAGCCGGCGTCGACGAGCGAAGCCAGGTAAGGCATGTGCCCCTGTCGCACGGCCGGCTCCAGCACGCGCCAGCTTGCTCCATCCAGGCCCAGAATGAGGACTTTACGTTTCACGATAGTACTTCATCCGATTATGACACATCGCTGGACTTTCCGGTGCGATTGCTCCACTTGTCTCTGACTATCGCCGCCAGCAGCTTTAATTGCTCCGTCAGGAGAGTTCGAACGTGCCGGCCAAACCACCTATCCAGAAGATACACACTTCCCGTATAGGTTATCATCGCCACAAGAATCATTCCAAAAAAACCCCTGAAATAGACCCCTCCGTGAAGAGGCGCCCGGACAGCCACGATCACTGCCATCATGACGCCCGTTGAGACCAATGGGATAACAAGCGGCTGAACACTTCGTCGAATCGAGCACCCCAAAATCCGGGCCACATGACGTAGTTCGAAAGGCAGAACGGCCAATCCACTGATCGTGATCGCCCACGCCGTTCCCACGAGTCCTGCCTTCACCGTCAAAGGATAGATCAACGCAGCCAACCAAACCACCCGGGCCACTTGCATGCGCGTCATGATATGCGGTTTGCCGGCTGCCTGGAATAGCGAGCTACGAATCATACCGCTAGCCCGTAATGCCGCCTTGATCGTCAGGATTTGCAGCACCGGGGAGACGGCCGACCACTTCTCTGTAAGAAACAGGCGTACAAACTCCGGTGCAAGCCCGATAATGCCGCCAGCCAACGGCAACGACAAGAGCGCCGCAAGGAACAACGTCTTAAGGTAGGCCTGCCGGAGACGAGGGATATCCGTCTGCAGCTTGGCAAAGGCCGGAAAACTGACCTCGGCAAGTATCGCCGCCACCTGAACAGCCGGCACATTGGAGAACCGGTAGGCCATCTGATAAACTGCCAACGCACTGACACCCAGATAGGCCCAGACAAAATAATCGTCGCCAGAGTTGACCAAGAAAACAAGAACCGTCATCAGAGTGATCCATCGGCCATACTGCCACATTGTCCGAGCCCTGTGCCAGTCGATGGTGAACCGCGGCCTGTAGGGGTGCATCACATAGCTCAAAAGCAAGTGAACCCCCCCCGCCGCCAGCCGTCCCCAGACATACGCCCATACGCTGCGCAAGAGCAGCAACAGCACAATGCTTACGATGATATCCACGAGCGTGCTGGCAACGCGATAGATGAACACACTTCGAAAATCCAGTTCCTTCGTGAAATAGACCGGGCCGATATTCTGCAGCCCTCCCAAGAGAAACACACAAGCCATGGCCCGGATCACGCCAAGAGCCGTGTCCATCTTGTCGGGAGGGACCTTCATGGAGGCCAGAACAGGAGCAGCGGCGAATAATAAGGCAGCCAAGAAAATCCCACGGATGGCGTGCAAGGTCCAGGCCGTGTCCAGGTAAGGCCGGATATCCTTTCGATCATGGATCAAGGCGGTACGAAACCCGGTAGCCGAGAAGGTCTGAAGGGTTTGTGTAGCCAACAAAGCGATGCCTAAGACGCCCATGTCGACCTTGATCAGCAGTCGGGCCAGCAAGATCATCTTGCCCAAGGCCAGTAGCTGCGTGACGACCTGGATAGCCAGAACCCAATAACCTCCACGCACGGTGCGACGGAACAGCACTCCCTTGCCATCGACCAGAGGGTCGGACGTCTGCTCTTCCTGTGCCTCCCACGACTCGTCCATGGACGGGCAATCCTATACGTACGAATCCAGATTGGCCTGGGCGTAGTCCCGCAAGCGGCTGCGATCCTCGTAGACGTACTCGATCATCGACAGAATCGTCAGGAGGATCGCCATGCTCGATGCGTTGTACCGATGTGCCTCGCGAAGCACCTGTCGCAGCGCCGGCCGGGAAAGGTGTTCGCCGATGGCCCCGCACTGCTCAATCTGTTCGTCAAGGCAGCGCAACAGATCCGGCCCATGTGCGAAGTCACGGCTCGGCACCCGCCGGCCGAAGAGCCGCCAACGGAGGGGCTTATAGACCTTCTTGATCAATCCCCAAGTCCGGCTGGCCGTCTTCGCCGCGGCCGACGCCAGCCTGGACCACCCCGGCGCTTCATCGCCGATCCAACGCGGCCTGGGATTCTGATTGACCACGCGCCGAATGCGGACCAGCCGCGGGTCGATCTGACGCATATAGGCGGCGTATAGCTGCTCATCGCGTTTCTGCTCGTCCGGGCAATTCATGAGGTACAAGAACAAGGGGATCGACCAGAACGGGGTCGTGCTCCAGACGTGCATGCGGTTACGGTCGTCGCCTTCGTGATGGCGTTTCAGCGATTGGCCATGCAGGATGAAATGAACGAACTTCTGCTCCATGCTCTGCTCGGGGTACCCGGCCAATTCGCGTTTGATTTCGCTCTTGATCGCTTCGACGCTCAACCCGGTGATCGCGGCGATCTCATCGAGCGGCAGGTCGCCTCTGCCGCTGAGGCGGCGCTCGTAGGACAAGATGTGCTCCACCAGTTCATCCAGGTCCCGCACCGGCCGGTGCGGGCGCAGGTCATGGTTGACGCGATCCCCGCCGTTGCCGGAGAAGTAGACGATCTTCGGCCCGTAGAGCTGCCGCACACGGTCCAGATGCTGCACGAGGTGCGAGGTGCCCAGATAGACCTGGCCCAGCTTGATCTGCAGCGTGCGGAACAGGTCCCGCCCCTCGGCGCGACGCAGTTGTCCGAGGCTCCAGGGGATATCCAACGTGCGGGCCACGCGGCGGGCGATCTCGGCGTCGGCGCGGGCCGCCCCGCGAAAGTCCACCCAGGAGGCGGCGACGACGTCCACCCCTTCGGCCCGCAGCGCCCCGGCGACCACGCGGGAATCCATCCCCCCGCTCAACGAGACCACCGCCTTGTACCCCTCCGGCACACGATCCCGACAGGCCTTGCGGAACAGCGCGGCGATCCGTCGGCCATTTGCCTCGATGGACTTGTCCGCGTGGGCCTTCTGCTCGAAATTGAGCGTGTAGACGACCCGCTTATCAAATCGCCCCCCGTCGGGCTCGACCTCGATCAACGAGGCCCCCGCGACGCGCTCCAGACCCTCGAAAAACGTGCGGCGCCCCATGGCGAAGTCAAACAGGCAAAACTGCGCCACCGCCATCCGATCCAGCCGCTTGTCAGGTAGAGTATCCACGGCGAATCGAATGTTCCGCGTCAAGACCAGCACGTCGTCCTCATAGGACAAATAAAGCGGCAGGCGGCAGAAGATATCATTGAAGCACACCAGCCGGCCCGTGGACTTCTCGAGGACCACGGCCACGAACTCCCCATCGGTGCTCGTCAGCCAGTCGCGCAGGGTCTGGTCCCGGCTGGATTCCTGACCGAACAGCACGTCGGCCACGGTCAAGACCTGGTGCTGCATGGCGTCATCCGCCAGACCGTAAATCCGGCCGTCGAGAATGACGCGGAATCGGTCATTCTCGAACGATCGCAATGGGTAGTCCGCGTAACGGGCGGCGGTAATGACCAGGGCCGAATCGTCATGCAAGTGTTCGGCCCGATAATCATCGGCCACGCAGCATGCCTTCACGGCACGGTCCAGCACGGGCCCCTTGTCGTCGAGCGGACCTTTCAGGTTATACACCACGTTCAATCCGGGCATGGCGACTCCCTCAACTGCAATAAACCCTTGGCGCCTTCAAACGCGCCGATGTCGGCCTTCTCGACCGGCGAACAGACCACCGCGAACAGTGCGATCCATAACACCTCAACGGACCGGCCCTGCAAGGCTGGACAGTCTACGCCCCCCTGCGACGGCGGTCAACCGCCAGCCGAACGGGCGATCTTCTCGGACCGGCCCGAAACAGGGACACTGCGAACTGATCGGCCGACCGATGCGCCGGGTTAAGCCCCGAAAAGGGCTTACCTGAACAAACCCCTTCTGGTAAAGTAGCAACCATCGGCGGCACAACACGCGGCAGGCGTTGGGGAACGGTAGATGGCACAGACATTGACGTACAAGATACTGGAAAGCCACCTCGTGGAGGGGCGGCTGACTGTCGGCGAGTCCATCGGCATTCGGATCGATCAGACGCTGACCCAGGACGCCACCGGCACGACGGCGTTTTTACTGTTCGAGTCGATGGGCCTCGGCCGCGTCAAGACCCAATTGTCGGTCAGCTACGTCGACCACAATATGGCCCAGTTCGGCCCGGAGAATCACAACGACCATCTGTACCTGCAGAGCATCGCCACCAAGGCCGGGGCCTACCACTCGCGGCCGGGCAACGGCATCTGCCACCAGGTGCACCTGGAGCGGTTCGCCCGGCCGGGCGCGACGCTGCTGGGCAGCGACTCGCACACGCCGACCGGCGGCGGCGTGGGCATGCTCGCGATCGGGGCCGGCGGCATGGACGTGGCGGTGGCCATGGGCGGCGGGCCCTTCTTCCTGACCTGCCCGCGGGTGATCGGCGTCCACCTGACCGGCAAGCTGCCCGACTGGGTGACCGCCAAGGACGTGATCCTCAAGCTGCTGTCGATCCTGACGACTAAGGGCAACGTCGGTTGCGTCGTCGAGTACTTCGGCAAGGGCGTCGCCCACTTGACGGTGCCCCAGCGGGCGACGATCACGAACATGGGCGCCGAATTGGGGGTGACCACGAGCCTGTTCCCCAGTGATGCCATGACGCAAAGCTTCCTGGCCGCCCAGGACCGGGCCGACGCCTACCGCCCCCTGGCGGGGGATCCGGACGCCCGGTATGACCGCGTCGTCGAGATTGACCTGTCGCAACTGGAACCGCTGGCGGCGTGCCCCTCGTCGCCCGACAACATCCGGCCCATCGCGGAACTGGCGGGTCTGAAAGTCCATCAGGTCATCATCGGCAGTTGCACCAACTCAAGCGCCACCGACTTGATGCGGGTCGCGACGGTGCTCAAAGGCCGGCGGATCGATCCGCACGTGGAGTTCGCCATCGCCCCGGGCAGCCGCCAGGTGTTGCAGATGCTGGCCGCCAACGGCGCCCTGGCCGATATGATCGCCGCGGGGGCCCGAATCCTGGAGAGTGCCTGCGGACCGTGCATCGGTCAGGGGTTCAGCCCGGCCGACGGGGTGGTGAGTCTGCGGACGTTCAATCGCAATTTCGCCGGGCGGTCCGGCAGCCCCGGCGACCGCGTGTATCTGGTCAGCCCCGAGACGGCCGTCGCCTCGGCCATCATGGGGGAGATCACCGACCCTCGCACGCTGCGGGATGCCGTCGGCATTCGCTACAGCGCGATCAAGCTGCCCAAACAGTTTGAGACGGACGACAGCATGATCGACCCGCCCCTGCCGCCGGAGGAGGCCGCCACGGCCGAGGTAGTCCGCGGGCGGTCGATCGTCGTGCCCGAGACACCCCCGCCCTTGGCGGAGTCGCTGGACGGGCAGGTGCTGCTCAAGTGTGGGGACAAGATCACGACCGACCATATCATGCCGGCCGGAGTGCACCTGAAGCACCGGTCGAACGCCCCCGAATACGCCAAGGTGGTGTTCGAGTGTTTCAATGAGCCGGGTGAGCCCACGTTCGCCGAGCGGGCCCTGGCGCTCAAGCACGGCGGCCGGGCGGGCGTCGTAGTGGCCGGCGCCAGCTATGGGCAGGGGTCCAGCCGGGAGCACGCCGCCTTGTGCCCGATGGTCCTGGGCGTGCGGGCCGTCATCGCCAAGAGTATCGAGCGCATTCACAAGGCCAATCTGATCAACTTCGCCATTGTGCCGCTCGAATTCGAGAACGAGGCCGACTACGAGAGACTCCAGGCCGGCAGTGATATTGAGATCCCGGACCTGGCCCAGGCCGTGCGAGAACGTGACGCCGTAACAGTCATCGACAAAACCGCCGGTTTCGAGTTCGTTTGCCGGCTCAACCTGACGCAGCGGGATCGCAAGATCTTGCTGGCCGGAGGGTTACTGCGATATACCAAGCAACGGGCGCGGGCCATGCCATGAGTACAACGATCACCGTCTTCGGAACCAGCCACGCCAGGCCGGGCGAGGCCCTGTACGAGGAGGCCCGCCGCCTGGGAGAGGCCCTCGCGCGGGCCGGTTATACGGTGGCCAACGGCGGTTACGGCGGCACGATGCGGGCGACGGCCGAAGGGGCCCATCGGGTCGACGGCCGGGTGATCGGCGTGACCTGCTCGGCGTTCGGCCGTGGCGGCCCCAACGAATTCGTCACCGAGGAGATCCGCACGGATTCGCTTGTCGAACGGCTTGGCCGCCTAGTGGATCTGGGGCGGGGCTACGTGGTCCTGCCCGGGGGAACGGGCACTTTGCTGGAGCTGGCCGAGGTGTGGGAGATCAAGAACAAGCGTCTGGACCCGGCCGGCCGGCCGATCGTGCTGCTGGGTACGTTCTGGAATCCGCTTCTGGACCTGATGGACCGCATGGACCCGGGTTGCCGCGATCGTCTGGCCATCGCCGCGGACGTCGAAGAGGTCATGGACATCCTTCAGCGCAGTCTGACCGTGCAGGAAGGGATACCGCAATGAGAAGGTTCGCTGTGATGATTGTGCTGGTCGCGGGAGTGACCGGCGTGCTTGCGGCCGCATCCGAAACCGACGAACCACGCCAGGGA
>DSDH01000311.1 GCA_011055475.1 Phycisphaerales bacterium
CCGTGTTGTTCGACCGTCCGGACGATGAAGTCGGTCACGTCGATTTCACGCCCAATCAGGGCATCGCGGGCCCGGCGGCAACGCTCAAGGGCCTCGGCGTCGGTGAGCCATTCGATGCTCATTCGCAGGGTCTGGCGGCTGTCCGTGGTCTGGCGGCACAGGCCGGCGCGTTCGAGCCGGTCGATGTAACCCAGCCGCAGCGTGTTGACGTATACGGTGGGCACGGCCAGCAGGGCGGCCTCGCCGGCGACGGTCGCGCCCTCGGCCACGCACAAACGGGCGAAGGCCAGCACGTGATGAAACCGGCTGGTCGGCACCGTCAGTCGATAGGGCTCCAGGGCCTCTGGCAGGGGCGCCTCGGACGTGATGTAGGGCCGGGCGTGGGGCTCGATGGCACGGATGAAATCCAGCTTGGCCTCGTCGGCCAGGCCGTGCTGCCCCACGTCATGGTGTGCCCCCCAGCCGACGAGCCGGAGAATACAGTAGGGCCGGTCCGGGTCGATGCCGACCTCGCGGACGACCCGCCGATCAGGCGTGAAGCGATTCGGGTGCAGGTAGGCCAGTTCATGGGAGCCGGCATACAGGTGCTGCTTGCGGACCGGCGGCAGCAGGTAGCACCGCGGGCTGTAAACCGCGGTGGCCAGCGGCCAGGTGATGCGATGGGCCAGGTGTTGATGCTCCGTGTCGTCCCAGACGACCGACGGGCATCGCAGCAGAAAGCCCACATGGGCGATGAACACGCCGCTGATGCCCGTCAGCACATCCGGCCGCAACCGCCGACAGAACCGCCACAACCGCCAGTCCCGCCGGATGAGCTCGGCCAGGAGCCCCCATCGCCCCGTGCCGACGCGGCTGAGGACCGTATGCTCGATGCCCAGCTCGTCGAGCAGGGCCAGCGTCACGTCCTTGTCGCGGGCGGCGACGGCGACCTCGTGCCCGCGGCGGTGCCAGAGGTCGATGGCGTGCCGGAAGAAATGCACGTGTGCGGGGTGAATGATGTCGACCAGGATTCTCATGTCCGGTTCGCTTCGGCCAGCCGTGTTTTTATCGGTCGTTTGCCGCCAGATGCGCCGCAAGGGCCTCGCGGGTCGGGCGCTCGATGACCCCCTTTTCGGTGATTATGGCCGCGATCTTTTGTGCCTCGACCACGTCGAAGGCCGGATTATACGCCCCCACACCGGCCGGGGCGGTGCGGCGACCCGCAAAGCACAGCACCTCGTCGGGCGATCGCCCCTCGATCCGGATCGCGTCGCCGGTGGGGGTCTTGGGGTCAAACGTGCTCGACGGCGCGGCGATATACAACGGGATGTTATGGGCCGCGGCCAGGATGCTGAGGGCATAGGTGCCGACCTTGTTGGCGGCGTCGCCGTTGGCGGCGATGCGGTCGGCCCCGGTGAGAACCGCGTCGATCCGGCCCTGCCGCATGAGAACCGCCGCGGCGCTGTCGCAAATGACGGTCACGTCGATCCCCGCGCGGGACAACTCCCAGGCCGTCAGCCGCGCCCCCTGCAAGAGGGGCCGGGTTTCATCGGCATAGACGCGAATCCGCCGGCCCGCGGCGGCGGCGACGTAGAGCGGCGCCAGAGCGGTTCCAATGCCCGCGGTCGCCAGGGCCCCGGCGTTGCAATGAGTCAGGATCGTCGCGCCGTCCGGCACAAACCGCAGGCCATGCTCCCCGATTGCCCGGCACATCTGCTCATCCTCACGGCGGATCGCGTGGGCCTCGGCTAGCAAGGTCTCACGAAGGGCGTGCACCGGCACGTCCGGCCGGTTCGCCACGAAGGCCCGGGCCCGATCCTGCATCCGCTGCAGGGCCCAAAAGAGGTTGACGGCGGTCGGCCGAGACGACGCCAGCGCTGCGGCCTGCCGATCCAGTTCGGCCAGGGCCTCGCCGCCCGTCGCGTGGGGATTGATGGTTTGTGCGGCCAGGCACATCCCGTAGGCCGCCGCGACGCCGATGGCCGGGGCCCCACGGACCGCCAGCGTCCGGATCGCCTCGACCAGTCCGTCGACGGTGCGGCAGGGCAGGTACTCCAGCCGGCCGGGCAGCACCCGCTGATCGATCAGCCGCAGCACCCCGTCAATGCCCCCGGTCCATTCCAGCGTGCGAATATCCATCGCGCCTTGTCCGCTTCGTGGGTCCTCAGCGGGCCACTTTCTTGCGGCCCGCCCGGAGCTTGTCGCGAAGATATCGGGCGGTATAGCTCGCGCCGACCTTCACGATTTGCTCGGGGGTTCCGGTGGCGATGACCCGTCCGCCGGCCTGTCCGCCTTCCGGCCCCAAGTCCACAATGTAATCGGCCATCTTGATCACGTCGAGGTTGTGTTCGATCACGACCACGGTGTTGCCCATGTCGCACAGGCGGCACAGCACGTTCAGCAGGTTGTGAATGTCGGCGAAATGCAGCCCCGTGGTCGGCTCGTCGAGCACGTAGAGCGTATGGCCCGTACCGGGCTTGCCCAGCTCGGCGGCCAGCTTGACCCGCTGGGCCTCGCCGCCGGACAGGGTCGTCGAGGACTGCCCCAGGGTCATATAGCCCAGGCCCACGTCGCACAGGGCCTTGAGCAGACGGACGATCTTGGGGAAGTTCGCAAAGAAGTCGCGGGCCTCGTCGATCCGCATGTCCAGCACGTCGGCGATATTTCGGCCTTTGTAGGTGACCTGCAAGGTTTCGGGGTTATAGCGCCGTCCCTTGCACTGCTGGCACGTCACGTACACATCGGGCAGGAAGTGCATCTCGATCTTCCGCGTGCCCTGGCCCTGGCAGTGTTCGCAGCGGCCACCCTTGACGTTGAAGCTGAATCGGCCGGGCTTGTAGCCGCGGATCTTGGCCTCGCGCGTGACGGCGAACAACTGCCGGATCAGGTCGAAGACGCCCGTGTACGTCGCGGGGTTGCTCCGCGGCGTGCGGCCGATGGGCGACTGATCGATCTCGATGACCTTGTCGATGCGGGTGATGCCCAGGATGTTCTTGTGCCGGCCGGGTTTCTCGCGGGAGCCGTACAGCCGCCGCCGCAGGCTCTTGAGCAGGATCTCCGTTACGAGGGTGCTCTTGCCCGATCCGGAGACCCCGGTCACACAGGTGAACACGCCCAGCGGGAACTTGACGTTGATGTCCTTGAGGTTGTTTTCGGCGGCCTGCCTGACCTCCAGGCAGTGGCGCAGATTCACCTTGCGGCGGGCGAGGGGCAGCTCGATCTGCTGGGTTCCGCTAAGGTACTGGCCGGTCACCGAGCGGGCACAACGGCACACGTCGTCCCACGTACCCTGCACGACGACCTCGCCCCCATGAGCGCCGGCGGCCGGGCCGATGTCGATGATGTGGTCCGCGGCGGCGATGACGTCCTCATCGTGCTCCACCACGAGCACCGTGTTGCCGATGTCGCGCAGGCGCCGCAGGATGTTCAGAAGCCGCTCGTTGTCCCGTCGGTGCAGGCCGATCGTGGGTTCATCCAGCACGTAGCAGCAGCCTACCAGGCCGCTGCCGACCTGTGTGGCCAGGCGGATCCGCTGGGCCTCGCCGCCGGAGAGCGTACTGCTGCGACGGTCCAGCGTCAGGTACCCCAACCCCACGTCCACGAGGAACTGCAATCGTGCGCGGATCTCCTTGAGCGGCTGGGCGGCGATCTGCTCGCGCTCGGGGTCGAACGTCAGCCCCTCGAAGAACGCCGCCGCCTCGGTGATGTTCATGGCGGCAACCTCGTGAATCCCCTTGCCGTCGAGTGTCACGGCGATGGCTTCGGGACGGAGGCGTGTGCCCTTGCACGCCGGGCAGGGCTGCTCGGAGAGGTAGCCGTGCAGGCGGGCCTTGACGTATTCGCTGGTGGTCGTCTCCCATCGGCGGGTCAGGTTGGGGAGGACCCCCTCGAACGAGGCGCCGTATCTCTCGACATCCTTGTCGGTGGTGCCGTAGAGCAGGATCTTCTGAATGGCGGCCGGCAGGGTGCCGTAGGGGACTGACTTGCTGACGCCGAAGCTGCGGCAGAAGCGCTTGATCAGACGATTGTAGTAGATGTTCATGCGCTTGCCGCCCTTACGCCAGGCCTCGACGGCGCCGTTTTCCAGCGAGACGTTTTTGTCCGGCACGATCAGATCCGGATCGAACTCCAGGATCGTGCCCAGCCCATCGCAACTGGGGCAGGCCCCGTAGGGGCTGTTGAAGCTGAACAACCGGGGCGACAGCTCGGCCAGACAGGCCTCCGGATGTTCGGGGCAGGCGAATTTCTCGCTGTAGAGCGTCTCAGTCCAGCCATTGGCGTTCGCTCCCGACTCGGCCGGGGTCTGGAAGAGGACGAACACGACGCCATCGCCGATCTTCAGGGCGGTCTCGATCGAGTCGGCCAGACGCACGCGGATCGAGTCCTTGAGTACCAGCCGGTCCACCACGGCGGCGATGTCGTGCTTGCGGTTCTTGTCGAGCGGCGGCACGTTGCGGACGTCGTAGACCACGCCGTCGACCTGCGCCCGCACGAATCCCTCGCGCTGGATGCGGGTCAGAACGTCCCGATGCTCGCCCCTCTGTCCGCGGATCAGCGGCGCACAGATTTGTATCCCCGAGCCGTCCGGATGGGATAACACCGCATCCACGATCTGCGTCGCGTGCTGGCTGGTGATAGGGCGGCCGCACTTCCAGCAATGCGGACGGCCTACGCGGGCGAACAGCAGCCGGCAATAGTCATAGATCTCCGTGGTCGTGGCCACCGTCGATCGCGGGTTGCTCGAGGCGCTGCGCTGCTCGATGGCGATCGTCGGCGGCAGGCCCTCGATGTGCTCGACCTGGGGCTTCTGCATCTGCTCCAGGAACTGCCGGGCGTAGGCGCTGAGCGATTCGACGTACTTGCGCTGCCCCTCGGCGTAGATCGTATCGAACGCCAGGCTGCTCTTACCCGAGCCGCTGATGCCGGTGATCGCCACGAGCCGATCCCGCGGGATGCTCACGTCCACGCCCTTGAGATTGTGCTCGGCCGCACCGGTAATGCGAATGGCTCTAACGTCTTTCATTGTCTCGTTTTGCATGCCCTGGACCGACCTTCCGGCTCTGCGACCGGCTCCCCGCATCCGGCGGTGGAACCGAACCCGGCATTGTACAGCACCGCCGAAGGGCGATACAATCCCTTTGCGCGAAAACGGGGTTCTTGGGGGCGCCATGCGGATTGTATCGCTGCATGAATGGCAGATGGATTACGCGGCGGCCCGGGCGCTGCAAACCGACTTGGCCGGGCGGGTATGCCGTACCGGGGCGATCGAGGCCCCCCGGACGGTCGCGGGCCTCGATTGCGCCTTCAGCCGCGACAAAAAGCGGATCGTCGCTGCGGTGGTGGTCCAGTCGCTGCCGGACCTGCGGGTTATCACGACCGCCAAGGCCGTCTTGCCCGTCACGTTCCCGTACATTCCGGGACTGCTGAGCTTTCGCGAGGCCCCGGTCTGCCTGGCGGCCATTGAGAAGCTGGACCTGGAGCCCGATGTGTTCCTGGTGGATGGCCAGGGGGTCGCCCACCCGCGGCGGCTGGGCCTGGCGGCGCACCTGGGGCTGTTCCTGGACCGGCCCACAATCGGCTGCGCCAAGAGCCGTTTGATCGGGACGTATAACGAGCCGGGCCGGCAAAAGGGGCAGCACACGTGGCTGTATGACGGCGATGAGGTCATCGGGGCCGTGCTGCGGACGCGAACGGACGTGCGATGCCTGTTTGTTTCCATCGGCCACCGGTGCGACCTGCCGACGGCGATCCGCACGGTCCTGCAATGCACCACCCGCTACCGCCTGCCCGAACCGACCCGCCTGGCCCATCAGGCCGTCACCCATTGGCGGGGAACATCCTGAAGGGCCGGACTATCCTGACTTCGCGTGACCCCGAAGTTCTAGGACAAGCCGGTGAACATGGGTAGATGGATTACAGTTGCGCAGGTCCTCTCCGTAGTGCTTTTCACTAATGACCCCTTCGGCATTAGCAATCGCCGTTTCAGTATGAGCCAGCAACTCATCAAAAGGCACCTCTTTATCGTAATTTGGCAGGTGCTCCTTGAGAAACTGCTTGGCATTCTCGGTTGTCATTTGACGACTCGTCCGCTCAAAGTGCAACAAGAACCAGTACTCAAAACACGGATTGCTCAGAGCTAAACTAAACTTCTCTTGCTGAGCTTTGTCATGCGCTTCGTTCAGTGATCGATGTGGCTGGGGATCCTCGACATCCATCACGCACCAGACCCGGTCGAACGGAGCGTGCGTCGAACTCCGTTTCCGTCTGTCACGTAGCCTTCTGGCGTGTTCGACGACACTGATTGGAGCAGAATTGCCGTGCTCGACCCACACCTCGACGGATGCCAGTCGAAGTTCTTTCTTCAGCCTGTTGAAATAGCTCGGCTCGGTTCTACTGCCTTCACACACGATCAATATGCACGGCCTTGGAGTCCGTACTTGTGACCGCCGTCGAAGCGTTCGAGCTTTGATCCCGCGTTTACTCATTGGTGGAAAATGGCTCTAGAATGGGAACGGCTCCGTATTTGCCCGACAGATAGTTCTTTAGCAGCGCTTCATTCTTTCGGGCCTTCTTGCCCTCCGGCCCCTTGTACTCGGCGAGGGAATAC
>DSDH01000714.1 GCA_011055475.1 Phycisphaerales bacterium
CGCGGATCGGGGTCTACGGACTGGCGCGATCGTTGAGGGCCCAGTCGTAGGAGATGTACGTCACGGTGAAGGTTCGGTTGAGCAGATAATCGGCCTGGGCCTCGGGCAGGTGGTCGAACACGAAGTTCAGGTACGCCCGGACGTCGTCGGGCTGATGGCGGAAGCGGCGAACCTGGCCATACTTGGCGATGCACGTATCCTTGTACCAGATGAACATGTCGCTCAGTTGAACGACGCCCGCGTCGCGGTCGATCCGCAGGCCGCGCGGGCTCTTCAGGAACCGTCGCACCTGCTCATCCACCTGCTTGTCCAGCCGGTCCGGGTAGTACGGCTCGGTCCGCAGGAACCCCGCGCCCCGCGTCGCGTGCGACAGGGCGAACATATACCGCACATCCCCGAACTGCTTGAGCAGCCGGTCCCGCTCCATCTCGGTGAGGCTGTATTCCCGCTCGACGAGGCGGAAGTAGACCTTCGTCCGCGCCCCCGGAATCTGCATGATCCCGTTGGGGTACATGAGGTTGAACGGCCAGCGCGGCTTGATCGGGTAGTTGTCCACCACCACGCGCAGGGCGCAGATATTGTGGGCGTTGATCCAGAAGGCGGCCTTCTCCGCGGTCTCCCACTGCTCATACTCGGCCAGCTTGATGGCCTCCATGGCGTTCTGCACACCAATCAGATCGAGACGCTTGCGCCGCAGCTCGAAATAGTCCACGTCACCCTTGTCGTCCACGTAGGTCTTGAGCAGCGCCGCATAGCCCTCGTAAAAGGCCTTCCAGTCCTTGTGCCACTTCGTTTCGGGTTCGGGCGCGGGTGTGGGCTCGACGGCCGGCGGCGGCCCGGGCTTGGCCGTCTCGGGTGGCGTCGTTTCGGCCTCCGGGTCGGCAGTGGCTTCTCGTTTGTCCGATGGCGTGGCCGACCGGCCAGCCTCCGATGCTTTCGTCGCCTCATCCGAGGCCGTCGCGTCGGTCGTGGTCGCTGCCTCCTCGCCGGCCGATTCGTCCACCTCGTTCCGCTCCTCCGGTGGTTCGGCAATGGCGGTCACCCCATCGGTCTCCGGCTCGGCGGGCTCCGTCACCTCGACTGTGGGCTCGGTCTTGGAGCCCTGAACCTCGGGGTCCGGGGGTCGATCCTCTGGGTCGGCGGTCTGGGAGGGGGCCGTTACAGGCGCAACAGTGTCAGCTTCGCTGGCCCCCCTATCCGTATCGGACGGCTCATCTGTACCGGTGGGTTCGGTTCGTGTGTTCATGTCGGGCGCCGGTCGCGGGCTCGTCGCGTCGTAGCCGCTGGGCTGCTCCGGAACCGGCTCATACACGCCGGATAGACCCGGACCGCCGGACTGAGAAGCCGAATTATCAACCAGCGGCGTCGCTTCGCGATCGACGGGCCGGCAACCCCCCAGCCCAAGCACTACGGAGAACGCAAGTATCAAGAAACATCGAGACATTCGCCGACTTTCCCAGCTTCCTCCCTCCATCCTGAAACCTGAACGCCCAAACTTGTATAATAACCGCGGGCGGACCGATTTCAACCCCGAACCCCGTCTCGTCGTCGCCGTGCCTGTCAAATACATACCTCTCTAGTCGTAAACGGGTTCGCCGTTTCACGGTTCTTCGAGGCGAACGGGTTGTTTCGATGCCTGCTGTATCGGCCGATTCGGTCCCGCGCATAATCGCCGATACCGGATTACGCCCCCCCAAGCACCTGGCCGGCCCCTGCTATCGGACCCGCTTGCAGGTCAGACCTCGTTGCGGGACGGCGCATGGACAGAATGCAGCCGTGCCTGCCGCTGGACACGGTCATGGGCCGGCGGTAGACTGTACGTGGCATGGTAGAGGAACCCACGTTTCGAACGGAGGCGACCATGAAGCGATGCGTGTGGATGATCGGGGCCTTGGCCGTCCTGGCCGGCTGCCGAACGATATACTACGATACGATGGAGGCCTTCGGGCATCCCAAACGGCAGATTCTCTCCAGCCGCGTCCAGGATGCCCAGGAATCCCAGGTCGAGGCCAAGGAGCAATTCCAGTCCGCCCTGGAACGGTTCCGTTCCGTAGTCGAGGTCTCGGGCGGTTCGTTGGAGGAAAAGTACGAACAAGTCCGCACCGAATACGAAAAGAGTAAAAAGGTCGCCGAGACGGTCAATCGCCGCATCGCTTCCGTCAAAGACGTGGCCGGCGCCCTCTTCGATGAGTGGGCCGATGAGCTGGATGAGTACAGCAGCGATCAGCTTCGCGCCGCCAGCCAGGTCAAACTGGAGCAGACGCGCGCGGCCTACACCCGAATGATCGGCATGATGGACGCGGCCTCAGCCAGGATGGACCCGGTGTTGCGGGCGTTGTACGACCAAGTGCTGTTCCTGAAGCACAATCTCAACGCCCAGGCGATCGCGGCCGTCCGTGAACAGTTGGTGTGGGTTGAGCACAGCACCGAGGCCCTGCTGGCCGACATGGAGCGGTCCATCGCCGAGGCTGAATCGTTCATGCAAAGGCTGTCTGATGAGGAGTAAGGTTATGAGACACGTATTGCTTACCATCCTGGTTGTGATGTCCGCCGGCTTGTCCAGCGGCTGTTCCCGGGTGGCGGTCAGTAACCGTCGCCAGCTCAACCTCATCCCCGACAGCCTTATCCTCTCGCTGAGCCTGCAACAATATGATGCGTTCCTGGCCGAGGCCAAGATCAGCGACAACGCCACACAAAAGGCCCTGGTCGAGCGGGTCGGCCGACGTATCCAGGGCGCCGTCGAGCAGTACTTTGCCGACATCGGCCGGGCTGAGGAATTGACCGACTACCAGTGGCAGTTCACCCTTATCGAGAGTCCGGAGCAAAACGCCTGGGTCCTGCCCGGAGGCAAGGTCGTCGTATACACGGGGTTGCTTCCGATCACGCAGAATGAGGTGGGGCTGGCCACGGTCCTGGGCCACGAAATCGCCCACGCCGTCGCGGATCATGGCGGTGAGCGGATGACCCAGGCGTTGCTGGTCGACCTCGGCGGCATGGCCCTCGACAAGGCCTTGCAGCAACGGCCCGACACGACCCGCGAACTGTTTTCGTCGGCCTACGGCACCACCACCAACGTCGCTGTCATCCTGCCCTTCAGCCGCCTTCAGGAGAGCGAGGCCGACCGCCTGGGCCTGATCTTCATGGCCATGGCCGGTTACGATCCGCGATCCGCCGTGGATTTCTGGCAACGGATGGCCGCCGCCAGCGAGGGATCACAGCAGGTCCCCGTCCTGCTGAGCACGCACCCGACCAACGAGCGCCGCATCCGGGATATTCAGAAGCACCTGCCCGAGGCATTGTCCCATTATAAGCCGCCATCCTGAGTACAACCGGCGGCCCCCGCGGATTCGTCACGGCGCGATGTGAAGTCCGCGAAACGTCTTTCGGTTCGGGTCCGTCAGGAACTTGTTCGGGCAACGTCCGTTGTCCAGCAGTTCACCCTCCATGCACTCGCGGGGGTGGTCCACGTCAATTTCGAGCGTGCCATCGTCGCTCAGGACATACAGGAGGCCGCGCGGCGTCTCGAAGAGCGCCTCCGGCGTGAAATCCTCCGGTTCGTTGAACACGTGAACCGGCTCCGGCGCCTCAGACAACCCGCCGGACCAGCGGTATAAGACCAAGGCATCCGACCCGTTTCGCGGTCCGGCCACGATGTAGTACGCCCCGCGCGACCGACAGTATTCCATGCTCCGCACACCCAGTCCCCCCAGGTCCCAGCGAAGGGGCGTGCCGAATCGCGGGGGTCGACCTTCCTCGATGACCTCGTTTGCGTTCAACAAAGGAATCACGACGGCCTCGCGCCGACCGGTGGCCGCGCTGCGATACGTCGGATTGCGAAGCCCGATCCACAGGGTTTTGCCCTCGGGATCCGCCGCCAGGGCCTCGATATTGAGGCCGCCTTCCTTGGGTGCCAGGCTCTTTCGCTCGTCCTTGCTCAGGTCCAGTGCACCCAGTCGGGTGAACCGCTCGATGTCCAGGCTCCGCAGGAACGGCGCGTGCACCATCTCGAGCACCAGGTTACGATAGGGACGGCCCGCCGGCGTGATCTCAACGCGGTCACCGACCACGTTCACGTCCGTCGCGAAAAACCGATAGCGGTTCGGCCGCGGCTTGCCGTCCTTGTTCCGCCCATGTGACGTGATCCAGTAAATCCGGTCGCCGACCCGCGTGGCGCCTTCGATGTCCGCTTCCGGGTGATCCTCTTCACAACCCAGGAACGCACTGACGTCCACCGACAGCACCGGCAGACCCGGCTCATCCAGGCGATACACCCGCAGCACGTTGTTCTCGTCATCGGCAACAAGAAAATGGCGATCATCGATCGCCACCGCCGCCGATGCATCACTCGCGCCCCGATACACATCAAAGGACTCCGCCTCGGCCCCACAGGCCCCGCAGGCCCAAAGGCCCAGAATCACCAAAACTCTCCATGCTGTTCGCATCTCGGTGCTCCTGCCTCGGCTCTCACACGATCTGTCCCCCGCCGCGGGGGTCGGATCGGCCCGACCAGCCCGACCATGACCCGAAGCTCGGGGCGTGTCGTAAAGGGTTTCCGCAGTTCAGGATACGGGCCCTTGTCCCATACATAAACAGAGTCTTCGTGGGCATCGAATGCTGCACTCTCCACGTTGTCGGCCTACGGCAATTGCGTCTTCACGCGCCGACAATCCGTCTCGAACTCGCGACAACGCCCGCCCGGTTTCCGGGCTTGAGGCGCCGCGCCCCCGTGCCTGCCGCCCTCCGCCCCGCCGACTGAAGACGGGCCTCCACAAGACGCTCAAGAGACCCGCCCGATCGCCCGATAATCACAGCATAGCAGGTCATCATTTCGAAAGGAATGCGTAGGAACCCAAACCGAACAAGGACGTACCTATAGCTACGCGGGCCCCTGTGTGTCAGCAGGTCCCGGACTGAAACCGTTCAAGAGGGAGCAGAATCATGCGCGAACAGGACAAAAAGAACATCATCCGGGCGTGGCCCGTCTATGCGGTATTGCTGTTGTTGCTGGGGTTTGTGGTCTGGACGTACTGGAAGAACCCCCCCAATAATTCGGGCAAACCCCTGAGCGACGCCATCGCCGGCAAGCTCGACCCGACGGGCCTTCGCGGGATCATTGAGTCGCGCCGCGGCTGGGATATCGCCTTCGAGGACTCATGGGGGACCCTGGCTACCGACTTTTCGTATACGGACGTCAACGGCGATACCGCCCGCCTCAGCGATCACCGGGACAAGAACGTGATGTTGGTCTTCTGGGCGACGTGGTGCCCACCCTGCCGCGCTGAGATTCCGCACCTCGTGCAACTCCGCAAAGAGACGCCGGCGGACGAGCTTGAGATTATAGCCATTTCTAACGAAGCGGCAGCGACCGTCGCCGATTTCGCCGCCAAGAACGGTATCAACTATACGGTGGTCGCGGGCAACATCCCCCTGCCCGAACCGTTCAGCCGCGTGCGCAGTATCCCGACCGCCTTTTTCATCGACACGAAGGGCACGATCAAGCTGGCCACCGTCGGCGTGGTCCCGGAGGAGGCCTCCAAGGCCATCCTCACCGCCGGCAAGGCCTCCTGACCGGCCCGCTCCACGCCGGATCATCCGTGTGCAGGCCCATTGAGATCACGGCACGGAAATCTCACCGGTGTCCGTTCCGGGCGCGTACTCGTACCCGGTCAACGCCACATCGGTGATTTCGATGATAAACCGCTGTCCAGAGACAGCCTTGGTCGGCACCGAGACGATCACCGCCTGCCCGCTGGCGTCCGTGATTGCCGTTTGTCCCGTCGCCAGGATGTCGGTGTCCAGGTACCAGTTGCAGGTAATCGTCGCGTTGGCCAGGGCCGGGGCAAGTGTTACAGTCGCCTGGCCCTTCCAGTTCCTGCCGGCACTGACCAATTCGACGAAAATGCTACCGACCGCGATGGATTGCGTGGCGCCGGCCTCGGGCGTCGCCGAAACCGATTCACTATCCGCACTCGGATTGCCGGAGGCATCCACGGCCCTGACCACGTAAGAATACGTCGTCCCGTTAATAAGCCCTGCGTCAAGGTAACGGCTCTCTAACAGCCCGGTTGCGACGAGCTGATAGCCATCTCCGTCACTGCGGTACACCATGTACCCGGCCAGATCCGCCTCCGGATTGTCGTCCCAGTCAAGGCTGACTTGGCCGTCCCCCGCGGTCGCCATGACGCCGCTCGGCGCCGCCGGAGGCGTCGTGTCCGACGTCGTCGTAGCCCATGTGATCTCGCTGTCAGCGCTGCAATTCCCGGCGGCATCACGGGCTATGACGATGTAGTAATACGTAACGTTTTCGGCCAGTCCGCCGTCGACGTATGCACTCTCCGTCGTCACGGCAATCTCGCCGAAGTCCGAGTTGTCCGCGGAACGATAAACGATATAGTCGGAGAAGTCCCATTCCAAGTTGTCGTCCCATTCAAGGCTAACCATGGCCTGGCCCCCTGTCGCAGTCAAGTTCTGTGGAGCGGCAGGTGGCGTTGTGTCGGGTGGACCGACGACGATGTCCGCGTAGAGCAGATCGATGACCAGGGTGTCTCTGGCTTCTTTCTTC
>DSDH01000175.1 GCA_011055475.1 Phycisphaerales bacterium
CAGCATGGGAACCAGATCGGCCCCGCCCGCACATCCGGCCGCCTCCAGACCGGCGATTCGAACGGTCTCGTTGTCACTGGCAATCGCCGCCCGGATCGTCGGCGTCGCCTCCCGACCTAGCGCGACGTGAGCCTCCAGCACCGCCAGTTGCGACTGGACCGGCAGCACGTCCCATTGCCGCGCACAGGCCCGAACCACCGGCGCATCATCCAGCTCACGGATGAGCTTCCAGCCGGCCTGTTGCACGACGCGGTCCTTGCCGCGCAGCGCCTCAATCATCAGGTCGGCTCGCTGCGCGGGCTCGCAGAGCACGACGCCCCGCCACGCCGCCGCCCGCACGGAGGCGGGCGACCGGTCGTTCAACAAGTCACGATAAACCGCCGCCGCGGCCGCGTTATCGCCCGAGCCTCGAAGCACCTCTGCGCCCTGCAGCAGACCCTCGAAGATCGCCGGTTGAACCGCCGCGGGCGCTTTGTCGCGGGAGGCTCGAAGGGCCGCAATGGCTTCCTGACCGCCGATCCTCCCCAAGGCCGCCGCCGCGGCCGAGGCGATCACCGGGTCGCGATCCGACAGCAGCGGGACCAGCAACGGCACCGCCTGCGGCTCGGCCCGCCGGCCCAGTGAATCAATGATTCCCGCCTTATTCAGCCCGCCGGTTTTGTCCAGGCCCCGACGCAGGGCCTGGCCGGCCTCGGTGCAAGGCATGGCCTCCAATGCGTGTCGGGCCGCATGTGACGCCCGCTCATCGCCCAGCAGCATCTCCAAGGCCGGAACCGCCCTGGCCGTCCCGACGACCCGCAACCGCAAGCACGCGTTGCACTTCTGTACGGCATCGGCCTGCGATTGCAGCACCGCGATCTGATCCTGCTCCTCGTCGGCGCGGACCCCCACGGCCCCAACGGCCACAAATAATCCAATGAACCCGTACACCAGACGACTCTTCATGGTTTACCCTCACAATCACGGGTGGATAGCGTACCTCGGCACAACGTCAGATCCGCCACGGGGGGCGCTTGGCATAAGACAGGAGGCGGTTGGCCTCTTCGTCGCCGATGAACCGGCCTCTCGCCGGGTCCCACCGGACCGACCGCTTCAGTGCCAGGGCAACACCGCCCACAAGAATGGCGTTGATGGAGTTCACGGCGACCTGTGGATTGCAGATCGTCGCCCGACGCGTGCGAATGCCGTCGAGGAAATTGCCCGAATGACTTGTTGCGTGATAGACGCGTTCGTCCCCGGGCCGCAACGGCTGCCGGATAATCTCCGCCGGGTATGAGACCAGGTTCGACCGATCTACGGCGATGCGGCCTTCGGTGCCCACAAAGCACGCGCCGCCCTCGCCCCCGACGGGCTCACCGGGATAACCGGCCGAGTGCACCACGACGCCGTTGGCATAATGGTAGTGCACCTGTTCGTTGTCGAACTCCACCTCGAAGGGCGCCGTCGCGTCGGCATTGACCACCCATTGGATGAAGTCGTAATGATGCGGGCTCCAGTTCACGTCGCCGACAAAAAGCCCGGAGAGCGTATGCCCCGCCTCGCCGCCGTAGGGCCGCCAAGGCAGCGGGCCAAGCCACATATCCCAATCGAACCCATCGGGGACCGGCACGCTGTGATCGCTGGTCCAGTCAGACGGGAAGAACGCGCCGGGCAGCCGATAGGCGTATACCTCCTTGAGACGACCAATCCGCCCATTTCGAACCAGCTCGCACGTGATGCGGAACTTCCCGCCATACTCGGATCGCTGCTGCGTGCCGGCCTGATAGATGCGGTTGTGCCGTGCGCACGCCTCTACCAGGGCCTCCCCTTCCCTCACCGTGATCGCGATGGGCTTCTCGCAGTACACGTCCTTGCCCGCCCGCAAGGCCATCGTCGCCATCGGGGCCGCCCAATGATACGGCACCGCCACCAGGACGGCGTCGATGTCGGACCGGCCAAGGACCTCGCGAAAGTCATTATAGGCCTGCACGCCCCGGTAATCGCTCCGACCGAGCTTCTGGGCATATACCTCGTTGCAGCGCCGCTGCGCCGCCTCGCACCGCTCGCGCCGCACGTCGCATACGGCCAGCACCTGCACATCGTCCCGGGCGATATATCCCCCCGGCACATAGGTCCAGGCGCCGCCCAGCAGGTGTCCGGCCCCCTGGCCGCCGAGCCCGATGAATCCCATCCTGATCCGATCGCTCGGCGGCGTCGCACCACCAAGACCCAGCGCACCGGCGGGCACCACGAAAGGCGCTGCGGCGGGTATCAATGAACACCCCAGAAAGCGTCGCCGCGACATACGCGTTTGAACCATCACACGTGCTCCTTATTGCTCATTACAGAACGATCACCGCTCTTGCGACACCCGGCCGTGTCGGCCGGCGGCTCCGCACCAAACGGGTTGGCGGTCGCAACCGCAATATTATACCCGGCTCAGGGCTTGAAAAAACGCCAAATCTCGCATATAATTCACCCGTTTGCGAATCGGCGTTCGCCAGTCCCGGACGGGCGTTCCGGCGTCGCCCTCCGACGGCGAATTGCAGGGTTTTCGATGCGAGAGATTCCACGCGTCATCCTGTTGGTCGAGACCTCCCGGGCCTTCGGGCGGGAGCTGCTCTATGGGATCGCCCGTTATTCCCGCAGCCATGGCCCGTGGGCGTTCTACAAGGAGACCGGCGGCCTGGAGCGCTCGATCTCGCGGCTCAAGAACTGGGGCGCCGACGGCATCATCATGCGCAACCCCAAGCGCAGCGACGAGCTGATCGCGATGGGCCTGCCGACGATCCTGGTCATTCACCGCCGCGAAGAGCCGCCGGGATTCCCGCGGATCGTCACCGATGGCCCAGGCGTGGCCCGCATGGCCGCCGACCACCTGTTGGACCGGGGCTTTCGTCGGTTCGCCTTCTGCGGCTTCGACGACATGGTCTGGTCGCAGCAAAGAAAGCGGGCCTTTCGAGAGCGGATCGCCGAGGCCGGGTTTGAAACACTCGTCTATGAGCAGCCCACCTCCGCGCGCAATCGCACGTGGGAGCGGGAGCAGCCCCTGCTGGCGGCCTGGCTGGCGGCGCTGCCCAAGCCCGTCGGCCTCTTCGCCTGCAACGACGACCGCGCCCAGCACGTGACCGAGGCCTGCAAGACGGCCGGTGTGCACGTGCCCGAAGAGGTAGCGATCATCGGCGTGGACAACGACGAGCTCGTGTGCGACCTGGCGGATCCTCCCATCAGCAGCGTGGCTCTGGACACGGAGATGGCCGGCTACCACGCCGCCGAGTTGCTGGACCGCATGATGCGCGGCGGGGACCGCACCGCCTGTGATATCATGGTCCACCCCACGCACATCGTGACCCGACAATCCACGGACATCCTGGCGATTGACGATGCGGACGTGGCCGGGGCGATCCGTTTCATCCGGCAGAACGCACGCCACGCCATTCGCGTCGGCGACGTCGCCGAGGCGGCCGCCCTGTCGCGACGTGTCCTGGAGAAACGATTCCGAAGCCTGCTGAACCGCTCCGTCCACGAGGAAATCCGCCGCGTTCGCGTCGATCAGATCGCCACGATGCTCGTTGAGACCGACCTGCCCATCGCCGAGATCGCTTATCGCCTCGGTTTTCCGGGCGTCGAGCACATCGCACGATACTTCCGCAAGGAGCGGAATATCAGCCCGCAAGACTACCGCAAGACCCACGGGCGGCGCTTCACCGTCCACGTCTGAGATAACACGCTGTTCTCATTCCCGCATCGGCGGCCTCCCGCATGCAGCCGCAGAGTCATTGCGTGCCGACGAGCCGTGGGGTACACTGTCACCCCAAACAGGCCCACGTGGAAAGGATCGCCCATGTACCGTCAACGACGCGTCCAACGGTGTTGGGGTCACCTCGCCGTCCTGCTGCCGGTCATCCTGACGGTCGGCTGCACGACCCATCGGCCTGCCGAAGCCCAACCCCGACGGGTGCTGCTGGTGACGGGCGTCGACTATCCCGGGCACAAATGGGTCGAGACCGCGCCCGTTCTGGCCCGGGCAATCGGGGCCGACGCCCGCCTGCAGGTGACCGTCACCGAGACACCCGCCGACCTGGCCGGCGATCTGACCGCTTACGACACCACCGTGTTGCACTTCATGGATTGGGAGGTCCCCGATCCCGGACCGGCCGCTCGAGCCGGCCTGGAGCGATTCGTTCGTGAAGGGGGCGGCCTCGTGTTGGTGCACTTCGCCTGCGGCGCGTTCCAGGACTGGCCCGAGTTCGTGAACATAGCCGGGCGCGTCTGGGACCCGGAACTGCGGGCGCACGACCCCTACGGCGAGTTCCAGGTGCACATCATCGAACCCGACCACCCCACCATGCAGGGGTTGGAGGACTTTTCCACGGTGGATGAGTTGTACACCTGCCTGGCCGGCGATGTGCCCATCCACGTCTTGGCGACCGCCACATCCAAGGTGGACCACCAGGACTACCCCATGGCCTTCGTGCTTGAGTACGGCCAAGGCCGGGTCTTTCACAGCGTGCTGGGCCATGATGTCCAGGCTTTGGAGAACCCGCCCGTCGCGGCGATGTTCCGCAACGCCGCCGCCTGGACCGCCGGCTTGGCCCCTGTGTCGGCCGGCGCCCTGCAAGGACAAGGCAAGTAATCCCGCGCAAGGAGGAAACCATGAAGATCGGATTCCACACGGACGCATTCAACTCCGCGTACTTCAGCTTCGAGAAGTGCCTGGCGTGGGCCCAGGAACACGATGTCCACTACATCGAGTGCGGCCTGATCGACGGCGTCAGTTGGATCCACGGGCTGGGCTACCAACCGCACGTGGCCCTGTACGAGGACCCAGTCCTGCTACGCCGCAGGATGGAAGGCTACGGCGTGCGCTTCAGCCAGGTCGACGCCGCGTATCCCCTCAGCGGCAAGGACGGGCCCCTGCGCGGCGTGCCCTACGTGCTCAAGGCCATCGCCTGGGCTCACCTGGTGGGCTGCCCGTGCGTGGACACCACCGACGGCATGGCCCCGCCCGAGGGGCTCTCCGATGCCCAGGCCATGGACATGATGAAGCGCAGCTACGAGCAGATCATCGAGGTCGCCGAGGCCCATGAGATCATCGTGAACATCGAACCCCACGGGCACTTCACCACCCGGCCCGAGATGATGGCCCGCATGCTCGATTTCTGCGACAGCGAGTATCTGGGCCTGAACATGGACACGGGCAATACCTTCATCGCCGGCCAGGACCCCGTCGCCTTTCTGCAACGGTTCGTCGGCCGCGCCCGCCACGTGCATATCAAGGACGTCTCGGAGTCGCTGGCCGCGACGGTCCGCGGCGAGACCACGGGCATCGCCGTCAGCCACTGCGCCCTGGGCGACGGCGTCAACGCCGACAACATCCGAAAGTGCCTGGCCCTGCTGCGGGACGGCGGCTACACGGGCATCTTGAGCATGGAGTGTGAAGGTCAGGGCGGGCCGATGATCGAAAAGTCCCTGGCCTGGCTTCGCACGTCCCTGAAAAACTTGGGAATCCCGATCGAGTCCTGATGGGCCCGCGAGGAATGGCGGCATGAGCGCAGCAAAAAACCGCCCGGACGGTTGTTGGCCCTGCCATGACAACCACCATTCACGGGCGGCGCGTTAAAGGAGATATATGGCTCCCTCTACCTGCGCAACCGGAAGCAGTGCTAAAACCCATTTTCTCCACCTTCGCACTACTATCATCGGTGATATGACCAAGTTGGCCTATAGGGAACTGCCCCTATTATCCAAGAGAATGTTACCTATGTCGCGCCGGCATAACACTTATGGCGACAGGCTGGAAGGGCCGGTTACATCTCCGGCTTCCAGTCATATCGCCCTCTTCCGCAAGGAGGTCACCCATGCAAGACCTGTTGAGCCTGATCCGGAGCCGTCGCTCAATCCGGCGGTTTGAGCAGCGTCCCATCGCACGGGAAACACTGCTCGACCTTATAGATGTGGCACGCTACGCCCCCTCGGCCGCCAACCAGCAACCAGTGGAGTATGTGATCGCCGACGAGCCAAATCGCCGCGCGCGGCTGTTTGATCTGTTGGCCTGGGCGGCTCACGTGCGACCCCGTCGCACCCCCGACCCGGAGCATCGGCCCGTGGCGTACATCGTGGTGCTCCGCTGCACGGCCCGCGAGCTTGGGGCGTTGGGGCCGGTGGACGCGGCCGCGGCGATCCAGACGATCCTCCTGGCCGCCTGGTCGCTGGGGATCGGCTCATGCTGGATCGGGTCGGTGGATCGGCCAAGGGCACGGGTGCTGCTGGGCGTGCCCACCTCCCACGAGATCGATTCGGTCGTCGCGCTGGGGTACCCCGCCGAACAACCGGTCGCCGAGAACGCCCGGCACGAAGACACTGCCTACTACCTGGACCCGGCCGACGTTCTCCACGTGCCCAAGCGACCCCTGCAAAGCCTGTTGCACGTCAACGGCTTTACCACCCCGTCGGGCCGGTGAATCCCGGTTCGTTCCGCAGCGCGACGCATGGGCCCAGAATCTCGGCGTAGAGGATCGCCGCCCGAACCGTCGCAGGCCGCCGCAACGCCGCCAGCAACTGGCCCGCCAACGG
>DSDH01000626.1 GCA_011055475.1 Phycisphaerales bacterium
GGGGGACTGCGGGGCATGCAGGGCCGCTGCGGCCTCTGCACGAGATGGCGGGTTGCCTCCGGCAGGGCCGGGCCCCGCGCCGGCTCCACACTGACCGTCGGTGCAATGCCATCCGCGATGTACTTGCCGCCCGGACCCAGCAGGATCGAGCAGAGCGAACACCGGGCATGATCGTGCGTATGTCCATGTCCACCCGGCTCAGAAGCGGCCGTTCGGGCGTACTGCTCGGTCCAGACGTGCAGGGCCAGGGTTGCGCCCGTGGCCAGACCCAGAACGCCCGTCAGTGCTGCGGCGAGCACGAGGAGCCGCGGTCGGCTTGTCACGCCGGGTCGGTTCATTTGCATTCTCGGCATTTGGGACACAGGCCTTCAAGCTGCACGCGCTGGCGTTGGATCGTATAGCCCTTATATGACCGGGCCACGGCGGGCAGACGCATCTCGGCCAGGCAGCTTGTGCGGCCACAGCCCGTGCACGTGAAATGGGGATGGCACTGGTGTTCGGTGCAGCGCTCGGCCGATTCAAAGTACCACGTGCGCTTCTGAACGAACGCGCGGTGCACAATGCCTGCCGCGCACAGGGCCTGCAGGGTGCGGTAGACGGTGACCTTGTTCGGTGCATCCCGGTCGAGCCGCGCGGTGATCTGGTCCTGGTTCAGCGGTTCGCGGGCGTTGAGCAGAACCTGCAACACGGCGATGCGCGGCGGCGTTCGCCGCAGCGCCGCCTCGGTGAGCAGGGTCTCGGCCTTGCATCGCGTCGCCGGACTCATGAGCCGAGGCCTCCGGTTTCGTCATCGGCCTTGGCGGTGTCTTCCTCGCGGCACAGCCAGCAGTGTGTATGTCCCGGCGAGGCATCTACGAACAGCATGGGAAAAACGATGTCGCTGATACAGCAGGGCAGCCACACGGCGATGAAAAGTACGATCAGCATGCCCGCCAGCAGCGTGGCCGACCAGTCGGCCTGTGTGTTCATGAGGATGTGTGCCGACGAGGCCCACGTGCTGATCAGCACGTGCAGCGCGTGGGGGAAGCGCGTCCGCGGCAGGGCATACGCAATGAGCACGCCCAGGATCGCCGCCGGATTGACCAGGTACCACTCCTCGATAAAGCCCAGATGCAGGCGAGGCCGATGATCGTGGTCCTCCAGGGCGGCGTGATCGTCGCCGGTCGCCGTCAAGGCCTCGTGCTCATGGTCGGCCACATCGGGGTCGTGTTCCGGCTCGGTCTCGGGGGCGGCGTGATCATGGGCCACAGCGTGGGTCGGCACGGCCACGCCCAGCACGGACTCGCCCAGGAAGGGCACGATGCAGTCGCTGAGCGTGGCGATGCCGATGGAGCCGAAGTACCCGATCAGCAGGATGCGCATGAAGTCCCGCGCCTTGCGATGAAGCTGGAACAGCGACGCGGTGACCATGGCCGAAAGCACCACGTGGGCCGGGTGAAAAACGGCGAACAGCCCCCGATGCACCGCCGGGTCGGCCCGGCGGAACAGCAGCATCAGGACGATGCCCGTCACCGCACCGGCCAGGGTGAACGGGACGTGCGCCCGCAACTCGGCGAGAATATGCTTGGCCTTGTCCGATACCGTCATAACAGTCCCCCGCGGTCCTCTCCAGGCGGCCGGCCACGAGCATCCCCGATGCCCGGCCGGATCGCACCCGGCCCGAAACGGTCGTTATGACGGTACACTAAATGCAACTGAGTTGCAAGAAGAAAGGGGCCGGATTTCGGACTTTTCTTGATGAGCGAGAGAATTGGGGTTTGTGGGTTGCCCGCGATGACCGCAGGGATAGAATCAATGCAGCCCGTGGATTGGGACATACCGGCCGGTGAGGCAGAGGTGGCGCCGGGACGTCCCATTGCCGATGTGGCGCGATCCGGCCGGCTCGGGTGTATTGCTTTGGAGCTTGCGAAGGTGGACGTCTCGCGACCGTGAAGGAGGTGCAGAATGCGGGCTGTCATGGAAACGATCTCCCCGGTGATCTGGCTGTGCGGCGGGGCGCTGGTGGGGGGCCTGATCGGTCATTTCGGGGTGTTTCGGCTTATCCTCCGCCTGACGGCACGGTTCAAGTGGCGTATCGGCCATGCCTTCGTGAAACACTGCTATCGCCCCATCCAGTGGACCGTTATCCTGCTGGTGGTGCGCATTCTCAGCAAGCTGCCCGCGATGAACCCCCACGTGCCGGAAGTGGCCCAGCACGCGTTCGCCCTAGTGATGATCGGGCTGGTGGCCTGGCTGTTGATCCGGACCGTGGCGTTCGCCGAGGAGTACGTGCTGGCCCGGTTCGACGTGCGGGTAAAGGACAACCTGCGGGCGCGGAAGATCCACACGCAGTTCAAGGTCTTCAAACGGATCGCCGTGATCGTCGTGGTTATCCTGGCCTTCGGAACGATGCTCATGACGTTCGAGCGCGTCCGGCAGTTGGGCACCACGATCCTGGCGTCGGCGGGCATCGTGGGCATTGTCGTGGGCATGGCCGCTCAGAAGACGATCGCCACCTTCATCGCCGGCGTGCAGATCGCCCTGACCCAGCCGATCCGCGAGGACGACGTCGTCATCGTCGAAGGCGAATGGGGCCGCATCGAGGAGATCACCCTGACCTACGTGGTCGTGCGGATCTGGGACCTGCGGCGGTTGATCGTGCCGATCACGTACTTCATCGACCAACCCTTCCAGAACTGGACGCGCATCTCCGCGGACATTCTCGGCACCGTGTTCCTGTATACCGACTACACGGTGCCCGTGGAGGCCGTCCGCGAGGCGATGCAGAGATTCGTCCGGGCCTCGGAACACTGGGACGGGAAAGTCTGCGGGTTGCAGGTGACCAACGCGACGGACCGCACGATGGAACTGCGGGCGCTGATGAGCGCCGGCGACGCCTCGGCGGCGTGGAACCTGCGCTGCGAGGTCCGCGAGAAGCTGATTGAATTCATCCAGCGCGAATACCCCCAGGCGCTGCCCCGCCTTCGCGCCGAACTCGAACCGCTCAAGACGCTTCCCATCACCGGTGACGGCGGGTCCGGTAATACCCCGTAGCGGTGGGCACATCCCCATTTTCGTCTGCACTCCGGATCCATGGCCCATGAGCGAACCTTCGAGTGGGGTTCGCGGTCGGGTCGGCGTTGCAGGACTGTCGGGCCGTCGCGGAGGAGAATGGGGATACTGTGGTAAAGTTATTCTTGAAATGGATTTACGGCGACACCGCGCCGTCTCGAAAGACCGGGTCGGTACGCGTTTCGGTGGACTGTCGCACATTTTGGGCGGGCCGACGTAGGTATGGTGCGGCTTCGGTTGACCCGGGCTGGGGGGCCGGGTCGGCCGAGTCGTTTCAGCCGAAAAATTTTTTCACCTAGGGCGTTGACGTCCATGCAAAAGGGCGTACTATTATACGTGTAGGCGTGAATATCGGGCGATCCGACGCGTCCTGCTGGGTGGGAGATGAGTCACTGAAGAAAAAATTCAGAAACTCGTTTTTTTGGTCTTGACGCTCAGCGCGGTGAGCGGTAGTCTTACGCGTCTCAGCCGATGTCGCTGAGGGTTAGACCCGGCGGCATTTTTTGTTGCTCTTTGGTAAACGCAGACTCCGCTGAGTCCGAAAAGAACTCTTGCCGGCGGGCCGGGGTGTCCTCGACAAGACGGCAACCTGGGCTCGTAGCTCAGCTGGTTAGAGCGCACGCCTGATAAGCGTGAGGTCGGAAGTTCAAGTCTTCCCGGGCCCATTTTCGTGCGGCGATACAGGCCGCCGGCCTTGATGACTGGGTCGGCGCCGGCCGCCCTCGGGTCCGGGGACGTAGCTCAGTTGGGAGAGCGCCGGCTTTGCAAGCCAGAGGTCGTGGGTTCGAATCCCATCGTCTCCACTGCGAAGCGGAAGTCTGAAAGCGATCTTCGCGGGACGCGGCTTGGCCGCGGTCCGATTCTTGAAGAGCTCTGTGACAAGTTCATAGCAGAGGTATCTGGGTAACTACATATCCCAGCCGATCCTGTCGCGGCGTTGTGTGGCCGGATCGGAAGAGCGCTCATGTGATCCGAACTTGTGTGCCCGCTCGCAGGCGGGCATCGGATCGGCGAGGCCATGCAATCTTTGATTGATATGGTCAAGTTACTAAGGGTGTATGGGGGATGTCTTGGTGCCGAGAGGCGATGAAGGACGTGGCAGACTGCGATAAGCCCGGGGCAGGGGTCTAGCACCCGTTAATCCCGGGATCTCCGAATGGGGCAACCCGTCGGGACGGGGCAACCCGATCCCGTCACCCATGGCTGAATGCATAGGCCATGTGGGGCGAACCTGCGGAACTGAAACATCTCAGTACGCAGAGGAAAGGAAATCAACCGAGACTCCGTGAGTAGCGGCGAGCGAAAGCGGACAAGCCCAAACCCCGCACCTATTTTTGTCCAGGAGAGACGTTCATGTACTACGTTTACGTCATAGTACAAGACGCGACGCACAACAGCTATGTTGGCTTTAGTTCGGATTTGAAAAAAGACTAGAACAGCATAATGCAGGCGTCGGAGCCAAGCGTACACGCAAAGGCGGATGGCGATTGGCGTACTATGAAGCGTTTATGAACGAAAGCGAAGCCCGAACGCGTGAACGGCGATTGAAGCAGGACGGACGGGCCAAGCATCAGTTGTTCAAGCGAATCGAGAAGTCTCTTGCTGGCCAAAAATAGGTGCGGGGGGTTGTGGGCGTCGATCAGGAGTTACAAAGGCACCACCAGTCGAACGGTCTGGAAAGTCCGACCATAGAAGGTGATAGTCCTGTAGGCGACGGTGTGTGCCCTCCGTTACGGTCGACGTACCAGAGTAGCACGGAGCTCGTGGAACTCCGTGTGAAGCAGGGGGGACCACCCTCCAAGGCTAAGTACTCCTCGGCAACCGATAGTGAAGTAGTAGAGCGATCGAACGATGAAAACAACCCCTACTAGGGGAGTGAAAAGGAGCTGAAACCATACACCTACAAGCTGTGGGAGCCCTATGGCGGGCCTTCGGGCCCGCAACGGGTGACCGCGTGCCTTTCGCATAATGAGCCGGCGAGTTACTCTTTGTGGCAAGGTTAAGCACTTCAGGTGCGGAGCCGTAGCGAAAGCGAGTCTGAACAGGGCGATCCAGTCGCAGGGAGTAGACGCGAAACCAGGTGATCTACCCATGGCCAGGTGGAAGGGGATGTAATAATCCCTGGACGACCGAACCCACTAACGTTGAAAAGTTAGGGGATGAGCTGTGGGGAGGAGTAAAAGTCTAATCAAACCTGGAGATATCTCGTTCTCTCCGAAATAGCTTTAGGGCTAGCCTCGGGATTTTGCGATGCGGGGGTAGAGCTACTGATTGGGGATGGGGGGCTACCCGCCTACCCACTCCTACCAAACTCCGAATACCGTATCGTGGACCCCGGGAGTCAAACCGCGGGTGATAACATTCGTGGTTAAGAGGGAAACAACCCAGACCGTCGGCTAAGGCCCCGAATTCCTGCTGAGTTACTAAGGAAGTCTGACTGCCGTGACAATCAGGATGTTGGCTTAGAAGCAGCCACCATTTAAAAAGTGCGTAATAGCTTACTGATCGAGCAGTTGGGTGCCGATAATGACCGGGAATAAGCAGGAAGCCGAAGCCGCGGCTCAACACGTACTTCCATCCTGTCTCGCCCACGGCGCGGTGCGCGCGGTCGGCGGGATGCGATGGAGGTACGGGTTGGGGGTAGGAGAGCGTAGCCGTCAGCGGCGAAGCGGTACGGAAACGAGCCGTGGAGCGGCGGCTAGTGATTATGCCGGCATGAGTAACGATAAAGCAGGTGAGAATCCTGCTCGCCGAAAGCCTAAGGTTTCCTGGGGAAGGGAAATCCGCCCAGGGTTAGTCGGCCCCTTAGTCGAGGCTGAAAGGCGTAGACGATGGACAGCAGGTTAATATTCCTGCACCATGTGGGGAAGGTTTGGACCGGGGGAGTGACGCAGTGACAAAGGTTGGAAGCTGATTAGTCGTGGCTATTGTGCCGGAGGTCCCGCGGGTAGGCAAATCCGCCCGCATTCAGGGATCGAAGGACCGCGAGGGGCAATTATGATCCCCGAGCAACCAGCGTTGCTGCCGAGAAAAGCTTCAACCGGGACGACTCCGCGTGACCGTACTAAAACCGACACAGGTAGGTGAGGAGAATATCCTCAGGCGCTCGAGAGAACCGTCCTTAAGGAACTCGGCAATTTGACCCCGTAAGTTCGCGATAAGGGGGCCCTCCAGCACCATCTATTCCAATAGGGGGTGGCTGAGGGCGCAGGAAAGTGGCTCTGGCGACTGTTTACCAAAAACACAGTTCTCTGCTAACACGTACAGTGGACGTATAGAGAATGACGCCTGCTCGGTGCCGGAAGGTTAAAGGGATGGGTCATTGTCTCTTCGGAGATGAGAAGCTCCTAACTGAAGCCCCGGTAAACGGCGGCCGTAACTATGACGGTCCTAAGGTAGCGAAGTTCCTTGTCGGGTAAGTTCCGACGTGCATGAACGGCGTAACGACTGGAGCAGTGTCTCAAGGACGGACTCGGTGAAATTGTA
>DSDH01000700.1 GCA_011055475.1 Phycisphaerales bacterium
ATCCGCAGGGGCCCGGCCGGTCTGCTCGATCGCCTCCCGGACGATCGCCTGGGCCCGGTCCAGTTGCTTCTTGAGCCGGGCCGGGGCGAACGACCAGCGCCGCAATTCATCGATCACCGCCCCCCGCACCCGCAGGTAGGCGTAGGTCGCGAACTCCGCGGCCGAGGCCGGGTCATAGTCTCGCGCCGCCTGGATCAATCCCAGCGTGCCGGCGCTTATGAGATCATCGCGGCTCAGGGGCGGATGCAGATACGAGACCACCTGCGAGACGATCCGATGCACCAGCGGCAGGTGCTCCAGCACCAAGGCATCCTGCCGGGCCTGCCGCACCTGCCGGCCATACGCCTCCGCCGCCACCCGCACCTCCCCCGCGGCCGGCTCACTGTGGGCCGGTGGCGTCGTCTCGACGAGTGGAATGGAGGCGGGTCTGGTCATCGCCGGGGTCCTGCGTGATCCTGTATGATCTGGTCAACCTTTTGCTCGATCATTTCGTCCAGCACAATCTTCACGGCCAGTCGGCCGGCGATAGACAACACAACGTAGGCGACCACGGCTCCGGTGACGGCCCGGTATGCGCAGGTGGCCGGCTCGCAATCGCCCAGCCACGCGGCGATCGCCAACACAAAGAACAGCAGGACCGCCAGGGTCCCCGCGATACTCTTGATGAGTTTCTCCATAGCCGTGTCTCAGGTCGTGGGTTACCGTGCCGTGGCGGTGTGCGGCGAACCCGACAGAAGTCCGGCCGTCTCCGACAGCCTGATCGTCTCGATGGGCTCGATCTTGGTCCGCGACACGATCTCATCGTAGGCCACCACGGGCAGCCGCGGAATGTTCCGTTCGATCATATTGAATAGCGCTACGCGAATCCGCGAATCGCACAGCAACACCACGGTTTCGTAGGCCTTGTTCATGGCCGTCTTCCAGGCCTCGGCGGTTTTCTTTGTCAGCTCCAGGGCCATTTCGGGCGGGATGCTCAGGGTCACACTTTCGCCCTGCTGATTGACGCTGCCGATCAGATGATGCTCCAGTGTCGGCTCCAGGGTCAAGGCGATGATGGAGTCCGTCGGGGAGAGGTACTGCTCGGTGATCGCCCGCGCCAGGCGCTTACGGGTCACCTCGGTCAGCAGGGTGGCGTTCTTGGTCCGCGAGGCGTGCTCGCCCAGGGCCTCCAGGATCAGTGGCAGATCGCGCACCGGGATACCCTCGTGCAGAAGATTTTGCAGGACGCGTTGCAGCAGCCCGATGCTGACCAGCTCGCCGACGACGTCGCCGACCAGCGACGGTTGCGAGGCCCGCAGACGATCCACCAGTTGTTGCACGTCCTCGCGGGTGAGCAGCTCATCCGCGTGCTGCGTCAGGGTCTCGGACAGGTGCGTGATGAGGACGGATTCGGGATCGATGACCGTGTAGCCGTTCAACTCGGCGGCTTCCTTCTCCGCGGCGGTGATCCACAGGGCCGGCAGGCCGTAGACGGGCTCCTTGGTGGGGATGCCCGGCACGGTTTTGGTCACGGTGCCGGGGTCCATGGCCAGGAACTTGTCCGGCTCAATGTGGCCCGAGGCGATGACGTGATCGTACAGGCGGATTTCGTAGGCGTTCGGTTCGAGGTTGATGTTGTCCCGCAGACGCACCAGCGGCACGATGATTCCCAGTTGCTGGGCGATCTTGCGCCGCAGGGCCCCGATGCGGTCGAACACGCTGCTCTTCTTGCGTGGATCGACCAGGCTGATCAGACGGACCCCTACGAGAATCGACAGGATGTCCACCTTGAGCAGCTCTTCGACGGAGTCGGTGTCATCGGTCTTGGGCTGGGTCTTGGCACGTTCGGGCGGGTGCTGCCGGGCGGTCCGATTGGCGTGGACGGCGAACGCCGCGCAGGCGCCGCCGATCACCAGGAACGGAATCTTGGGGAAGCCGGGCACCAGCGCGAAGGCCGCGATGACCGCCGCGGCGATGCCGATGGGCTGATGGTGGTGAAGCAACTGTCGCGTCATGTCGAAGCTGACGGTGTTGCGGCTGCGGATCTTACTGACGAGAAAGCCCGAACTGACGGCGATGATAATCGAGGGAATCTGGCTGACCAGCCCGTCGCCGATGGACAGGATCGAGTAACGGCGGGCCGCCTCGGCCAGGTTCATCCCCCGGGTGTAGCCCAGCAGAATACCGCCCACGAGGTTGACGGCGGTGATGATCAGGCCGGCCTTGGCGTCGCCGGCGATGAACTTGCTGGCCCCGTCCATCGCCCCGTAGAACTCGCTTTCCTTGACGATCTCCTGGCGGCGCTGGCGGGCCTCGGCGTCGGTGATATTGCCGGCGTTCAGGTCGGCGTCGATGGCCATCTGCTTGCCGGGCATGGCGTCGAGCACGAACCGGGCGGCGACCTCGCTGATACGGCCGGCGCCCTTGGTGATGACGATGAATTGAATGACCACCAGGATGAGGAACATCACCAGGCCCACAATCAGACTGCCGCCGGCCACGAAGTTGCCGAACGTGTCGATGATCGTCCCGGCGTTGCCCCGCAGCAGGATCAGACGCGTCGAGGCCACGTTCAGCGCCAGCCGAAACAACGTGGTGATCAGCAGCAGCGAGGGAAAGGTGGACAGGTCAATCGGTTGGTTCGTACCCAGCACGATGATCAGGATCGCCAGCGCCAGCGAGATGCTGCACGACAACCCCAGATCCAGCAGGAACGTGGGCAGGGGAATCAGCAGGGTGGCCAGAATCGCCACCAGACCGGCCGCGAAGACGATGTTGCTGTGGCTCGCGAGCCGATGCGTGACGGTGTCGACCAGGGGTGTGGTGTCGTTATCGGCCATGTCTCATCCGTGAGAACGGAGGCTCAAATCCTCAGCTTGTCCTTATCCTTGGGCTTCCTCGGCCTGGGCCTCGATCTCCTCGCGGCTGAGGATATCCTTGATCCGCACCGCGTAGCAGCCGTCCACCACGACGATGTCGCCGGTGGCGAAACGGATGTCCTGCACGTAGATCTCGGCGGGCTGTCCGACCGCCTTGTCCAGTTGCAGCACCGAGCCGGGGCCCATCTGCAGAAGCTGCCGAAACGGCACCACGGTCCGTCCCATGTTCACCGTAATGGGCATGTGGATGTCGAGCAGGATGTCGAGGTTTTCCTCGGTGGCGGGCACCATGCCCTCGGCGACCTGCTCCAGCTCGACGTTCTGCACTTCGCCGGCGGGGGCATCCGCCGCTTGCTCCACAACAGCTTGTTCCGTATCAGCCATGATTGGTCATTCCTTTGCGTCTGGGGGTTCCATCCGTGGCCAGGCCTCGTCGGGTTCGGCGATCACCAGGGCCAGCCGCGCCGTGGTGCGGGCGGGAAACGCCCGGAAGCACTTGCGGCCGTTCAGCATCATGTCCAGAGGCTCCGTGATCTTCCTGTTCAGGACCAACACGTCGCCGGCTCGCAGACTCATGGCGTCGTGGAGGCTGATCGCCGCCTCGGCGAGCTGGGCCTCGATGCGAATCGGCGTGGTGTCCAGGTTCTTCAGGACCCGCTGGCGAAGCTCCTCGGGCGGGACGGCCGCCTCGCGGGTCGACCGGACGCCCAAGGCCGGCTCGACCGCTTCACAGAGCATCGTGAACGTGAGTTCCAGGGTGTCCGTCTCGGCAACGATCGTGACCTGGATGCTGAACAGGTCTTCCAGCCCGGTGAGCGCCATGGGCCAGTCGCCCTGGACGAACCGCGAGGCCTTCTGAATCGTCGGACCGCCGCTCTCGTGCATCGCCCGGCCGACGGCGTCGGTCATGGCGGCCACGGCGTCCATGAGAATCGAATCCTCGAGGGTGGTCAGCTCCCGCGGCTCGCCGGCGGCGAATTCCGGGTCTCGCAGCATCAACCCGACCAGGGCGATGGCGGTGGACGGCGCCAGCGACACGAATCCGGTCCGCTCGACTCGATTGACGTCAAGCGGCAGGAAATAGTGATTCCGCTGTTCGGCCCGCACGCGTGCCGCCAGGCGGTCGGCATAATGCTGATCGCAGGCGCCGGCGGAGATCTCATAGGAGGCCTGAAACAGGGACTCGCAGACCAGGGCCAGATGCCTTTCGATCCGCCGGGCCAGCAGGTCGTAACGGGCCAGGTCCTCCGGCCGGAAGTGATGCGGCTTGAACCAGTCGAACTCCTCGGCCGCGGGGGGCTCCTGCGGTTCACCGCGATACTTGGCCGCCAGCGCCATCAAACGCCGCAACCGGCGACGGCTCAACGTCTTTTCTTCCATGCTGCGGATCATTGCACGGCGAATTCCCGGAAATACACCTCGCGCACGTACGGCTTGCTCTCCGGAAAGAGCAGCTCATTGAACAGGTTCTGCACCTGCCGCTTGATTCGTTCGACATTGCGACGGCCCCGCACGTCCTCCAGGCTCAGGTCCGCGAAGTAGGCGTGCAGGCTGTCCCGCAGGAGCAGCTCTTTCTTTTCCAGGTAGGCCTGTCCCTTCTCCGGGTCGACATCGGGGCTCAGCAGCAGGGTGATGCTTACCCGCAGGTAGCGCGTCACGCCCGGCTCGTCGAGGTTGGCGATGATCGCGTCCTTGATGTCAAACGGCCAGGCCGCGGTGTCGGCCGGACTCGTGGCCAACAGGTCGTCGAAGCTCTTGATCGGCACCGCCGGCGCGGGCTCGGTGTTCGTCGTCGGCGTCGGGTCACTGCCCGCCAGCAACTGGGCCAGGGCGAACCCGCCGATCGATCCGGCGACGAGCATCGACCCCACGATCGCCCACAGGAACATCCCGCCGGACAGGGGCCTGCGGCTCGTGGCCTGCTCCGTGCGACTTTCGGTTGCCTCCTTCGGCGTCTCTTGTGTCTCATTTACCGCCATCGTTGTGCTCCATCGGTCAGGAATTCACCGTGACACGGCGAGGTTGCGTGGTCTGTTGCCTGTAGCGCTTGATCTTCTCCCTCAAGGTTCGCCCACTGATGCCCAGGACTTTAGCGGCTTGGCTTTGGTTTCCCTGGTGGGCGTCCAGCGTCGCCAGGATCGCCTCACGTTCCAGCTCCCGCAGGGGCACGCCCGCCAGATCCGCCGCCGGCGAATTGGTTGGCGGCTGCAATTCCTGTAGGAGCCAGGGGGCATCGGCCAGGGACAAGACCTGCCCGGAGCCGAAAATCATCGCCGTCCACACCGTGTTGCGCAATTGCCGTACGTTGCCCGGCCACGCATAGCGGCGGAGGATCTCCAGCGAGTCGGCGTCCACGGCGGTTATCGGACGTCGGGTTTCCTTGGTGAACTCGTTGACAAAGTGCCAGATCAGCGTCGGTACGTCCTGCGGTCGCCGGCGCAACGGCGGCACCTCCAGCCGGATCGCCGCCAGTCGATAATACAGGTCCGCCCGGAACCGCCCCTCCTGGACCTCACGCAGGATGTCCGTGTTGGTCGTGCTGATGATACGCACGTTCACGTCGATCTCCTCGGCGCCCCCCACGCGTTGGAAGTTCATCTCCTCCAGGACGCGCAGCAGTTTCGCCTGGAAGGATGGGGGCGTCTCGGTGATCTCATCGAGCAGCAGCGTTCCCCCGTGGGCCTGCTCGAAGCGCCCGCGGAATTGGCGGCATGCTCCCGTGAACGCGCCCTTTTCGTGGCCGAACAGCTCGCTTTCCAACAGTGACTCGGTGAGGGCGGCGCAGTTGACCTTCACGAACGGCCCGTCGGCCCGTCGGCTGCGGCCATGGACCAACCGCGCGATCAACTCCTTGCCCGTGCCGCTTTCGCCGTGGATCAGGATCGGCGCCGACGTCGGCGCGACGACGGCGGCCCGTTGGACCGTTTCGAACAGCTCGCGACTCGATCCGATGATCTTTCGCACCTCGCCGCGGGCCGCGGGCAACGTCGCCAGCGTCTTGACCGTGTGGCAGGGCAACAGCGCGGCGAGAATCTGCTCGACCGTCTCTGCGCTCAGCGGTTTGGCGTAAAACTCCGTGGCTCCGGCCCGGACCGTTTCGATGGCCCAATCGCCCCGATCCACGTCGCTGGTCACCAGGATCGGGGTCTCCGGCTGATCTGCGCGGATTCTGCGGATCAGCCGCAGGTCCGGCGAGCCGTTCGTCGAGGCCGTCTGAAGGTTCACGAACACCGCGTCGAAACGGCGGGCATCGAGATAGTCTGTCGCCTTGGCCGCCTGTGCCGCGACGGTGCCGCGGATGCCGCGCCGAGCGAACGCCTCCAGCAGCACGCGGGTCGTCTGGGCGTCCCGTTCGACCACGAGTACCTCGTGAAAAACGGCATCAGAAGTCGTTGGGGTCATGACCGTATCTCTGCAGTATCGTCCACGACATCTCCTGCCGCGCCAGGGCCAGCACCTGCTGCTGGGCTTGGGCCAGCTCGGTGAATGGATGATTCGGGTATTCCGTGCGGAGTTGCTGGTACAGTGTCTCGGCCTTGTCTCCGTCGCGGTGACGCAGGCAATTGGCCATCTGTAACAGGATCCAGGGGCGGTCCTTGTCGGCGGCGTCCGGCTTGGTCCGGCCCAGGGCCACCCGGTAAAACA
>DSDH01000487.1 GCA_011055475.1 Phycisphaerales bacterium
ATCCAGTACGTCATGAACAGGCTCAACGATCGACCAAGGAAATGCCTTGGCATGAAAACACCCAATCAGGTATTTTTCGGAATCAACCCACCCGTTGCACTAGTGAGTTGAATCCGCGTCCAAACTCAACCCGCATGTGGCGCATTAACCCACTCGGAATTCAAAAGAGCCTGAAAACATCGGGCATCGGACGCAATGATCCCTGCCCTTGCGGCAGCGGCAAAAAATTCAAGTACTGCTGTCTGGGCAAGGAGAACAGCACGGCATCCAGCCATGGCGCGGCGGGCATGTCCGAATCCTAACGCGGTGGCCCGGGCGGTGATGAGGCTGGGGCGCAAGCCGTATCAATTATCAATGGGGTCAGTGTCATTGATCTAGCGCTGTTTGGGTGAATTCACTGCGCTGGCGGAGAAGACCTGGCGCATCCGCTGCGGCGCCGGCGGCGTGCCGAAGACGTAAAGGCCGTTGGCAGGTCTGGCCATCGCAGGCCGCATAAGCAGGAGGGCCGCTAAGGCAAGCAGGAAATCGCGGCGGTTCATGGCTGTTTGTCCCCTTGGGCATGTCGAAAGACCTTGACGGCGGAGACGAGCAGAATCACCCCGAGACCGGCCAGCAGCAGGCGGGAGGGCACGACGCCCAGCATGAGGCCGCCGATGCCGGCGCCGACGATGGAGCCCAGGGCCATCCAAATCAGCAGCGCCCGCTCCTGGCCGAGGATGACGAAGGCGTCCGACTGGCTGTAGCGGGTGAAGCCGACGATCATGGTGGGCAGGCTCACCATCAGCGACAAGCTGCCGGCAAGCTTGACATCGACGCCGTAGAGCAGGATCAGCGTGGGAATGAGCAGCTCGCCGCCGGCGACGCCCAAAAGCGCCGCCACCATGCCGATGCCCAGGCCGGCCACAAAGCCGGCGATCCAGCGCCCTACCCCCGCCTCGATGATCGCCCGGCCCGCGCCTTCGCCGTGGCCGAACGCGGCCTCGGCCAGGATGACCAGGGACAGACCGATGAGCAGGATCAGGATGACGCGATCGAGCCACTGTCGCGACATGCGCATGGCGTGCCCCGCTGCCCACCAGGCGCCGATCAGGCTGCCGGCCAGCAGGTTGACGGCGATATCCACATGCGGCCAGAGCGTATCGAATGGAATGGCGCCGGCGCGGAACAACAGGGCGAAGGCCACCACCACCAGGCTCAAGGCCTTATTGAGGATCAGCGCTTCGAGCGTCGCCAGCTTGAAATGGCCCACCAGTACCGGCAGGCGAAACTCGGCCCCGCCGAGGCCGATGAGCCCGCCCAGACTGCCGATGACGGCGCCCCAGGCGAAGCCGGCGCGGCCGCGTGCTGTCCCATTCGGTGTGGCTGCCGTCATGGCGCCTTCACCCAGAACATGTGCGCCTCGGGCAAGCCGACGCGGACACCGCTTTGCCCATCGCGCAGCCCGAAATGCTGCACCGTGCGCCAGGGCACGGCCACCTCGATGACGGGTGCATCCGGGCCGGGCTGGAGATGGATCTCGGCCTCCGAGCCCAGGTCGACGATCTGCACGGTGCCGGTCAACACCTGCTCGCTGGGCGGCGGCGGCGGGTGCGCCGCATCACGCAGGGTCACGTCCTCGCGCCGGATACCCAGGACCACGGCGCACCCCTCCGGGGCATCGCCCGGCAAGCGAAAGCGCGCGTTGAGGACAGGACAGTCGGCCTCGATCCAGCCCTCCGCAGACCGGGCCACCGTGGCCGGAAACAGGTTCTTGAGGCCCAGGAAGTGGGCCACGGCCAGGCTTGCTGGGCGGCGGTAGACTTCGACCTTGGACCCGCTTTGCTCCTGGCGCCCCTCGATGAGCACGGTGATGTGCTCGGCGAGAAAATAGGCCTCGGTGAGATCATGGGTCACCAGCATCACGGTGAGCCCACGCTCCCGCTGCAGGTCTTTCACCAGCCACCACATTTCACGGCGCAGACTTTCGTTCAGCGCCGTGAAGGGCTCGTCCAGCAGCACTAGGCGCGGATCAGCGGTCAGTGCGCGCACCAGGGCAACACGCTGACGCTCGCCGCCGGAGAGCGTCGCGATGGGGCGGGAAAGCAGCGCGCCGAGACCGGTGATATCCACCAGCCGGTCCAGCAGCGGCCGGTACTCGGCCTCGGGCACGCGCCGGGCGCGGGCACTGTAGGCGAGATTGTCGGCCACCGAAAGGTGCGGGAACAGCCCCAGTTGCTGCGGCACATAGCCGAGGCGACGGTGTTCGATGGGCCAATGGGTGATATCGTCGTTGGCGAGCCGTACCCTGCCCGCCATCACCGGCCGGGTACCGAGCACGGCACCCAGCAGGGTGCTCTTGCCCGAACCGGAAGGACCCAGCACAGCATGGCATTCGCCTGCGGCGATGCCGAGTTGAATATCGGTGAGCCGAAAGCCGCCGGCCTGGGCGGTGAGGTTCGCTATCTCAAGCATGCGCCGATCTCCCCAGCAGACGCCGGGCGGCATACAGGGCGGAAAGCCCGATGACCACCAGGATCAGGATCAGTGCCACGGTGCCTTCGATATCGGCGTTGGACAGGCGCATGAAAATGGCGATGGGCAGGGTCTCGGTGCGCATAGCCATGGAACCGGCCACCATCAGTGTGGCGCCGAACTCACCCAGCGCCTTGGCCCAGGTGAGGATCAGGGCGGCAATCAGGCCGTTCTTCGCCAGCGGCAGCGTGACGGTAAAAAAACTGTGGCGCGAACCGGCCCCAAGCGTGCGGGCGACGGTCTCCAACTCCACCGGCACCTCGTCGAAGGCGGCTTTCAGCATGCGCACCGACAGACCCAGGATGGTGACGAACTGGGCCAACACGATGCCGGAGAAAGTGAAAACGAAATAGATCGTGTTCTCCTGAAGCCACTCGCCCAGCGGATTATTGAAGAAGATCAGGATGATGGCGCCCAGCGCGGCGGGCGAGACGATGATGGGGAATTCCAGCACCGTCTCGGCGGCTTGCTTGCCGATGAAGTCGTAGCGCGACAGCGCGTAGGCGGCGGGAATGGCCAGCGTCATGGCCAGGCCCGTGGCCACCGTGGCCGCCATCAGCGACAACTGCACGGAAAAGAAGCTGCGCTCGGAAAAGAGCGTCCGGTTCAGCACCTCGCCATCGAGAAACCAGGCGAGCGAGACGATCAGTCCGGCGTAGAAGGCCAGCACCGCCAAGGCCGCGGCGATGCTGGCCCGAAACCCTCGTGGGCCGGGCCGGCGGCTCACTGCTTGACGACCTTCTTCGGATTCACGGTGTCGCGCAGGTTGATCCACTCCTTGGGCACCACGTATTCACCGCCCACGGGCTTGACAGCGCCGAGCCACTTGAAGGCGGCCTCCGGATCGGCAAAGTAGCTGTACTTGGCGTAGATCGCTTGACCCTCCTCGCCGACGACGAAGTCGATGAACCGCTGGGCGAGCTCGGGCTGCTTGCTGAACTTGCTGATGGCGATGGGGATGTAGCCGATGCGCGGAATCTGGCTGGCAGGCAGCGGGATGGTCTCGATGCGTTCCGGATCCCAGTACTGGAACACGCGCCAGCCGACCACCGCGTCGGCCAGTTTCAGCGAGATGGCCGTGGCGGTCTGCTCGCAGGAACCGGTGTAGTTCTTGATGTTCGCCTTGAGCTGCTCACGTTCTTCGGGGGTGAGTTGATCCTCGAAGATTTCCACCGCGTAGGCGCCAACGCAGACACCCTCCGGGTTGGCGATGGCCACGCGCAGGCCCGGTTTCAACAGGTCCTTGAGGCCCTGGATGTTGTGCGGATTGCCCTTTTGCACGTTGATCGCCGGCACGGCGTAAACGATGACCTTTTCCGTCTCCGGCAGCACATCGCCCTCGCGCTTGGCGATTTCCATGTAGTCGGAAGAACCGGGGAAGTAGAGGTCGCCCTGCTTGGAAAGCTTCATCTGCGACAACACGATGCCCGAGCCGCCGAACACCACATCGACCTTGACGCCGGTCTTCTGCTCGAAGGCCTTGGCCGCCTCGGTGGTGGGCGGCACGGTGGCGGCGCCAGCGTAGATCAGCAGGCTGTCGGCGGCCTGGGCGAGCTGCATGCCGCAGGCCATGGCCAGGGCGGCCAGGGAAGAGGTGATTTTTTTCATTAATGGCTCCTTCAGAATGAACGTGGAAATACAGTGTCGGAAAATTCGTTACGGGCGCTGGTGTGCATGGTTGGTCTCCTGTGTGGAAGTTGAGGGAAAATGCCCCGCCCCGAATGACGGGCAAGCGGTGTGCAACGCGGGGCTGAAACAGGCGGCATGGCTCTCGCACTCGCCGCAGCCGGGGGGACTCAGGTCGGGGATGCCGACCCGCTCCCCCAGTGCCAGGAAGAGGAAGCGCTTCCATTTCAGGTCCCGCGTGTTGCGCGCGGCGAGCGCGGGAAAACACAGCCCCAGCAGGCGGCTCACCTCCAGCCGGCCGGAAAGCCCCAGATCCTGCCACAGATGGCGATGACCGAACCCGGCTGCGGCCACGGCATGGGCCAGCCAGCGGGCGGGCCGTTCCGCCAGACCCGGCGCCCGGTGCGCGAGCAGGAGTTGCGTCAGCGGCGCGAACAGCGGCGGTGTCTGACTGGCGCACAGGAGATGGGCGTCAGGCCCCCATTCGGGTTGCGCCGCGACGGGAATATCGGCCGCGAGGGCGCGCAGCTCGCGCCGGTCGAACCCCAGGGTGGCGGCGAACAGCGGCATCTCGCCACTCTGGGCGTTGCGCAGCACGCCGGCGATGGCGGCGAGCGCCAGTGGCGGCAGGCCGCCGCGTTGCAGGATCGCCCCGATCACGCCTTGCGCAATACGCGCCGGACGCTCCGCCAGGCCGGTGAAGCGGGCGCCTTCAGGCACCACCTCGATGCACTTGGCGCCCGCCGCGACGAACACTCCGTCGTGCACCAGGCCGCGCAGGCGGCCGCTCCTGGGAGCGGCGACGGGGGTATCCCCGATGTGGGCGACAGTCTGCCCCTGGCACACCGCTTCGCCGATGTTCAGGGCCGTGCGGAACAGTCCTGCCACTGGCGCGTAGACGTAGCGCTCGCGCCCCCAGCCACCCACGGGCCGGGGCTCGCCGGTCAGGGCCCGGGTCGGGCCGGCTTCCACCACCCGCCCCAGGTCCTCGCCCCAGCCCGTCTCCACCGCCAGATCGCAATTTTCGCCGGCGGCGAAGTTGGGGCCCAGGCCGATGACCAGGGGCGCCAGCCCGCGCTGGCCCTCCGGCATGGCGCGTTTTCTCATGCGGGCATCCACCAGCACCTCGGGTTGGAGCGCGGAGAGCAGTGCCTCCAGCGGCTGGGCGCAGCAGGCGATATCACGGGCGCCGTCGCGCAGCCAGCCGGCGGCATCCTCCACCCGGCGACAGCGCATGCCCTCGAAGTGCGCCGTGCCGTCGAAGGCGGCGTCGGCGAATGACTGGCCGCGCCGGGTGACGGCGGGCTGCAAAGCCTCTGCGAGCAGCACCGCGTAGCCGGCCTCGGCCAGCTTGAGCGCCACCGCCGAGGCGACATCGTTGATGCCGCGCACGACGGCAAAGGGACGGAATTTGTTCATCAGAAGCAGTAATCCAGGTTAGTGAACCCCATGCGCCCGGCGGCGGAAAAACCGGCATCAGGCTCGCAGCTCTTGCTCCCCTTCTTTCCGGCGATCCCGAAAACGCATACGCTATGTCTAATTTGACATAGCGTATGCTAACGCACCGCACCGCCGTTTGACAAGTACGCCGTTGGAGTTACGTCTTTGGGGTTATCGCAAACGGCTCCCAGCCCGTCCGGCAGCCAACGCTGCCTGACGCAAGCCGACAGGGCCTATCCGGCAGGACCGCGGACCAGGCTTAAAAGGGTCTCCAACTCGGCCGTGGCTTCCGTGTTGAGCTTCGCTTCGAGTGCATCATATGCCACGATCAGCGCCTCGCCCAAGGCCGTGAGCCGCGCGCCGCCGCCCGCCTTGCCGCCGATGGTGGTATCGAGCACAGGCGTCGGAAAACCGCGGTTGAGCGTATCGATCAGAAGCCAGGCGCGCTTGTAGGGGATAGCCATCTCGCGCGCCGCCGCGCTGATCGAGCCGCATTCGCCCACCTTGCGCAAGAGGTCGATCTTGCCGGGGCCGAGAGACAGCTCATTGCCGAGATACAGCCGGGGCCGCACGAGCGGGCGAAGCGGCTTGCCCTGGCTCATGCGAAGCAGCCGCCCTTGCTGAAAGTTGTTACGAATGTCATCAAATCACTTTTCCGCCAACCAGCTCTGACAACTGCCTGTCTTTGCCAGACGTTGCCAGAGATTGCCTGTCGTTGCCAAGTCACTTCCACTCGATTGCAAACAAGTTATTGAATCCGCCAGTAAAATCCAGACTTCTGGTTAGGCAATGATAGCGTTAAATCCGATGATGGACATCAGCGAACATGACGGTCAGCTTCTTGGGCTTCACAGCCCTTGGTCAATCAGTGACGTCAACCTGG
>DSDH01000030.1 GCA_011055475.1 Phycisphaerales bacterium
ATCTGGAATCGGCCGTGCGGGAGCTGTGCGGCGATTCGGTGCGGGTGTTCGGCCTGGCGCCGCCGGGCATGTGTCCGGGGCACTTCGATCTGACGCCGGAGCAGTTTCGTCGTCTTCTGGGCAGCAAGCTTGTGCTGCGTTTTGACTTCCAACAAAACCTGGACAGCGCCGTCCAGCGGATTCGCGAACGCGTGGTCTCAATCCAAGGTCGGACCGGTCTGTGCATCCCGCAGACCTATCTGGAGACCTGTCGCGAAGTGATGCCGTTTGTCGAAACAACCCTGGTGACCCCGGAAGTGCTTCAAGTACGCTTGGCGGCGCTGGAGGTCCGGCTGGAGCGGCTTTCCGAGACGGCGCGATCGCGCGTGCGGGACGCCGGGTTGGATCGCGCCAAGGTGCTCGTGTCGCATCACCAGAGCACCTTCGCCGAGTGGCTGGGGCTGGAGGTCGTGGGCACGTTTCGCAGCGCCGAGGTGATGACGCCCGGCGAGATAGAGGCGTGCCTTGCCGCCGCGCGACACGGCGAGGCGCATCTTGTGATCGCCAACCTGCAAGAGGGCACCGACCTGGCCCGGAACATGGCCCGGACGGTGGGGGCGCGGCTGGTCGTGTTCAGCAACTTTCCGGACACCCGTGCCGATGCCGAGCACGCCTTCGATCACCTGGTCCTGTCGAACGTGGATCACCTGTTGGACCCGCAGGACCCGTGAGCGACGGGCTGTCCATCCTGCTGTCGGATGTCGACGTCGGGCCCCGGCGTCATCCCTTCCTGCGCGTGGATCACTTGCAGGCGGCCGCCGGTGAATGCGTGGGGATCATCGGCCCGAACGGGGCCGGCAAGACCACGCTGTTGAAGTTGTGCTGCGGGTTGATTCGGCCGAATCGGGGCACCGTCCTCCTGGACGACCGGCCGGTGGGCGGGTGGCGCGGCTGGCGCGGGTGGCAGGGGCGACGCATCGGGTACATCCCCCAACAGACGGAGTATAACAGCCACTTGCCGTTCAGTCTGCGGGACGTCGTGGCGATGGGACGCAACGCCTTGAAGCCGGCCCTGCGCCCGCTGGATGGGGCGGACTTCGAGGCGGTGGACCACTGGATCGCCGAGATGGGCCTGCATGACCGCCGGCATCAAACGTTTCGATCCTTGTCGGGTGGCCAGCAGCAAAAGGCCCTGATCGCACGGGCGATGGTCGCCGCGCCGCGTCTGGTGGTCCTGGATGAACCCGCGGCCAATCTGGACACGCGGTCCCGATGGCAGTTGCGGGATATCATGGAGCGGCTCTTTCGGGACCGGGCCATGACGGTGTTGTTGGTGTCGCACGATGTGGAGTTCCTGCCCGGCGCGTGCGAGCGGCTGCTTCTCTTGCGGCGGGGTCGCATCGAGACCGACGGCCCACGGGATGAGGTCCTGGCCTCGCCGTCGGCCGCGGACGTGCTGGCGGAGATCTGAGCGGGGCGCATGATGGATGCCTATTTCATTCCCATTCTGATCGCGGGGGCCTTTGCGGGCCTGAGCATCGGGCTGCTGAGCGTGTTCATCGTCGGGATGCGCATGCCCTTCATCGGCAGTTGCATCTCCCACGCGGCCATGGTCGGGGCCGTGTATGCCTCCCTGTTCCAGGTCAACCCGACGCTCGGGGCCCTGGTTCTGTCGATCCTCGCCGCCGCCGGCGTGGCGTTCATCCACCCCCACCGCCGGCACTTTGACGCCAACACGGGCCAGGCGATTCTCCTGGCGTTCATGATGGGGCTGGTCTTCCTGGCCGTGGCCCTGGAAGAGGGCAGCCGCACCGAGATGCTGGGTCTGTTGTGGGGCAGCATCCTCTTTGCCGACTGGGGCACGGTGGTCGTGACGGGCGGTCTGGCGGTTCTGCTGGTGGCGTTCGTGATCGCCTTCGAGAAGGAACTGAAGGCCGTCCTGTTCAGCCGGTCGCTGGCGGCGGTCACCAGTGCGGCCACCGAGCCGGTCTACCTGGCGTTTCTGTGCTTTTGCGGGCTGATCCTGGCGGTGAATCTCAAGGCGGTGGGCGGCCTGTTGATCTTCAGTCTGCTGGTCTGTCCGGCGGCGGCCGCGTACCAGGTGTGTCGGGGCTACCGATCGGTCCTGCTGGCCGCCACGGGGTTCGGGGCGATGGCCACAACCCTCGGCTTCTTGGGATCGTACGTGTTCAACCTGCCGACCGGGGCGTGCACGGTGATCGTCGGCACGCTGATCTTCGGCGCGTGCAGTCTGGTCCGCCGCGCGCTGGCGATATCCGAGTAACCCTTCCAACGGAGGGGCGGCCCTTCATAGGCTGTCCCACGGACCGGTCAGGAGATGAAGTCCGTCAGCGACAGGCTGAACATCTTGGCCGAGACGGCCAGGGACATCTGGTAGAGGACCTCGTGTCGGGCCAGGTTCAGGGCGACCTGGGTGATGTCGGCGTCCTGACGGCGGGCGATCTCCTCATCGGCATTGACCTTGATATCCTCCAGACTCTTCTTGAGGTTGGTCAAGGTGTTGAGCCGGCCGCCGATGATGGGATAGGCCCGGACCAGTTTGGATTGGACGTCCTGCATGGCCTCGATGGTGGCGTCCATGTAGTCGCCCCAGACGCTTTCGGGCAGGCTGTTGACGTTCTTGAGCACGTCGCGGGTGGCGATGAGAATGTTGAAGATGTCGTAGGTGCCGGGCACGCGGACGTTCTCAGTGCCGGCCTGGGTGATGCCGGTGGCATCGACGTACAGCACCTCACCGGTGGCGGCGTTGACGACGGGGACGTTGGTCTCGGCGCCCGTGGCGGTGACGGTGGTGGTTCCGCCGTCGATGCTGAGCACCCAGGCGCCCGCCGAGCCGCTGACGCGGAGCGTGATATCCCCCCGAACGCTGGAGGTGCCGGTCCCGGCGGCGGCCCCGGTCGAGCCGTAAAACACCGGCGTGCCGACCTCATCGGCGCGGAAGAGCTCATCCCCCACGAGCACGCTGGAGACCTGCACGCCCGGGGCGACCAACACGTTGCGTTCCTCGTGGCTGCCGACGTAGGTGACGCGGGTGATGGCGCCGTTGCTGTCGCGTTCGACCCGGTAGGGATTGCTGTCGCTGGCGGCCCCGGCGAAGAGGCGATGGCCCAGGCGCTGCTTGTTGGCCAGGGACACGAGCTCCTCAAGGATGGCGTTGAGCTCCTCGGCCTTCTGGTTGCGAACCGACTGGTCGGAATAGATCGGCGTCAGCGCCGAGGTGAGGCTGGCCATGGCGCCGGCGATGCCCCGCTCGCCGCTCATCTGCTGGATGACGGAGGAACTGAAATCGAGGATGTTGATGACATCGTTGACGGTGGTGACGAAACGCTCCATGGAGCGGCTTTCGGTGCGCAAGTCGAGGATGCGGTTGGCCTGGTAGGGGTCGTCACTGGTGCGGTTGATCTCCTGGCCGCTGGCGGCCTGTTCCTGAAGCGCGGCCAGGGCGCTGCTGTGCTGGGCGATGGCCCAGGCGGCGCCGTTGTAGATGGCTTCCAGCGAGTAACTCATAGCCTGCGATTCCTTCCTGGGCGCCGCGCCGGTACGGGCGGCGCGCTTAGGTCATCAATCCCATGACCGTGTCCATGGACTTCGTAACGCTGTTGATGTACTTGGCCATGGCCTGGAACATGCGCTCGAAGATGAGCATCTGGGCGGCCTCGTTATTCATGTCAACGCCGCTGACCTCGGAGCGACGCTCGATCAGATTGCGCCAGATGCCCTGCGCGTTCTTCTGCTGGACCTTCTTGACGGCGATCTCGTTGCCGACGTCGGTGGCCAGGTCTCGGTAGTAGGCCTTGGGATCCATGCCGTTGAGGGCGGACAGGGCGGTGTCGCCGATCTGGGCGATGGCCAGGGCGTTGGCGCTGTCATCCTGCTGGACGGACCGGGAGATCGCGATACGACCGCCGTTTTGACGAATGGCCTCAGCGACGGCGATGCTGGTGGCGTCGATGCCGGAGAAGAAGGTGTTGATGCCGACGGCGGCGAGGAAGCCGGAGGTGTCGGAATTGGCCAGGGCCTGGATCTCGAATTGCTCGCCGTCGTTGAGGTAACCGGGGCTGGGGCCGTTGGCGCCGAAGGACAGGCTCAGTCCGCTGTCGAACGGCAGGATGCCGTCCACGTCGGTGCCGGCCTTGTAGCCCTGTCCGAGGTTGAGCTGGGCGACGGTCACGCCGTTGCCGTCCACGACCGTCAATTCCATACTGCCCTCGCCCAGGGCGAACGTGGCGCCCGGCGGCAGGGTGCTGACGGTGCAGGTGTAGGTCTGGTTGGTGGCGCCCGTGTAGGCGCCGGTAATGCGGATATTGGGCGGGGCCTGGTCGGCCCCGGCCCCGGCCCCGGCGAGCGGACCGCCGGGATAGCCCGAGGGGCTGGCCAGGGCGCCGGGGATGAAGTCGAAGGTATAGCCGGGGTTGGCCACGATCTGCAGGCGGCCGGAGTTGACGCCGGTGTTCAAATCGAGTCCCGGGATGGCGGCGATATCCGCGGCGACGCTGTTGAGGGTGCTGCCGGCGGTCGTGACGGTGACGGCGTGTCGGCTGACGTTGCCGGCCGCATCGGTGACGCGGATGAAGATCGTGCCGTCGGTCACGGGGGGGATCATCCGGGCGACGTCGGTCTGCGTCATGGTCCAGCCGGTCAGCCGGTCAAACGAGCCGGCCGTGCCGACGCCCTGGACGTGCAGACGGTTGACCTCCTGAATGAGGGTCAGGGCCAGTGTGTCGAGCTTGGTGCTGACTTCGCGGATGAGCTCGTTACGCAGCGAGACCAGCCCGCCGATGCGTCCGCCGCCGACCTCGGTGTTGTAAATCCCTTGCCCTTGGGCCGACACGCCCAGGTCCTGGTGGGACCCGTTGGTGACCAGCCCGACCTCCAGGGCGGTGGTGCGGCTGCCGAGCACGACGGTGACGTCGCCGACGACGACATCCACGACGTTGTCATCCTTCTCATAGGTCTGGATGCCGATCAGTCGGGACATTTGCGTGATAAGCTGATCGCGCTGGTCGAGCATGTTGCTGACATCGTGGCCGCGAACGGTCAGGGAGCTGATCTTCTCGTTGAGCTCGGCGATCTGCTGGGCCAGGATGTTCACGTCGTTGATGGTGGACTGGGCCTCGGTGAGCGCGACGTCCTCCAGCTCACTGACGACGGCGCCGAGGTTTCGCATGAGGTTGCACAGCGACTCGGCCCCGCTGGAGACCAGCGCCTGCATGTTCACATCGTTGGGATTGGCGGCCAGCGTGTGCATGGCGTTGAAAAACTCGTCCATGGCGCTGCTCAACGCGCTGGTGCTCAGCTCGGCGAACCCGGCCTCCATCGTGGTCAGGGCCTCGAGCTCCTTTTCGAGCTGCTTGATAGCCGCCTCTTGAATGACGATTTCCTTGTCGAGCAGTTTATCCACGCTGCGGCGGACACCGTTCATCTCCACGCCCTGGCCGATGTAGTGACCGCCGGTGTACACTTCGGTGCGGGGACGCAGTTCGGCGCGCTGGCGGTGGTAGCCCTCCGTGGCGGCGTTGGCCAGGTTATTGCCCACGATGTCCAGGGCGCTTTGGGCGGCGTGCAGGCCGCTGATCCCGATTTCATATCCACCCATGGTTCCGCTCCACGTGGTTCACGGCGTCCGCGGTCACGCCCGCAGGCTGACCACCGGGGTTTCCACGGTCCAATCCGATTGGCCCCGCGCATCGTAGGTCGCCGCAGTCACGCCGCCCAGCAGACACCGCAGCAGGGCCTGATTGATGCGGGCGCAGTCGCGGAGCAGCAGCGTCGTCAGCCGATGCTCGCCGCGCAGGCGTCGCACGTCCCGTTGCAGGTCCTGCTGTCGGGCGCGGAGCGCGGCCCGCCTGGCCGGACTCACGAGCGCACACAGGCGGGACAGGTTGAACTCTTCCGGGGTGCAACCGGCCGCGGCCGCCAGCTCGACCTGCAGTCGGCGGCGCCGGTCCTCGTGTTGCTGAGCTGCCGGCTGTTGTGCGGCGATCTGCTCCAACAGATCGCGCAGGGCGTTCTCATCCCGTTTGATGATCGCGGCACGGAGCGCATCGAGCTGCCGCAGCGTGGCGTCGATCCGCTGCTGTTCGGCCTCGAGCAGGTCAAACAGGGGCTCTAGTCGTTGATCCCACAACGTCGATTCGGTATTCATAGGCGTTCATCCAATGTGTTTTCGGGGCGGCCGTTCGCATCGGCGTCCGGCGGGGCAGACGTGGGGGGCATCTGGTCGTAGATCGCCTTCCACAGGCCCAGCCCTCCCTGGTCGGCCATGGCCTGAGCCAGGAAGGACCACGCCATGCCCTGAATCTGTTCGGAGGACTCATCCTCCAGGTCCGATTCGGGAATGGTGTCGCGCATGGTCTGCAACAACTGGTGCAGAAACAACGACTCGAAATCGCGGGCCACCTGTTGGCGCTCGGCCTCGGCCGGATCGAGGGCCGCGCGATCGCCG
>DSDH01000029.1 GCA_011055475.1 Phycisphaerales bacterium
AGAAACGTCTTGAACCACGTCTCCTTGGAGCGGCCAAACAAGACAATGTCCTGCCAGCCATCGGCGCCGCAGATCACGGCGCAGAGGCCGATGACGATCAGGTCCGGGAGATGATGTCGTTTGCCCTGGAGGATTCACGCCGCATCTTGAACCCCATCGGCCCATCGGTTATCCTGGACGTGATCTTTATTGAGGAGCATGAGATGAGTGATGGACACGTCTCCCGCCGTCGTTTTCTGGCCCAGGCCGGCGCTGGGGCCTGTTGCGCCGTTGTTCTTCCCGCCAGCGCCCAGGACGTGGGTCGATCTTCCCAGCGCCCTTTGCGCTTGGGCGGGCCCGTCCCCGCCCCGGACCCGGATGCCTGGATCGCCGAGCTCAAGAGCCGCGGCTACCGTGCGGCCTATTGCCCCATCGGGGCCGACGCCTCCGATGACCTCGTCGCCGCCTACCGCCGCGCCGCGGACCAGAACGACATTGTCATCGCCGAGGTCGGGGCTTGGTCCAACCCCATCAGCCCCAACGACACCCAGGCCAAACAGGCCGTGGATCACTGCATCCGGCAACTGGCCCTGGCCGAGCGGATCGGCGCCAACTGTTGCGTCAACGTCGCAGGCAGCCGCCACCCCGACCAGTGGGCCGGGCCGCACCGCGACAACCTCACGGATGACACTTTCGACCTGGTCGTCGAGACGACCCGCCGAATCATCGACGCGGTCAACCCCACGCGCACCTTCTTCACGCTCGAGTGCATGCCGTGGTCATTCCCCGATTCGGTCGATTCCTACGTGCGGCTGCTTGAGGCGATCGACCGCAAGGCCTTCGCCGTGCACCTGGACCCGGTCAATATCGTCACCAGCCCCCGCGTGTGCTTCTTCAATGGGCGCATGATCCGCGAGGCGTTTGACAGGCTCGGCCCCCACATCCGATCCTGCCACGGCAAGGACATTCTCCTGGATGACAAGGTCTACACCCCGCACCTGAGCGAGTGCCGGCCCGGTACGGGGCAACTGGACTACGCGGAGTTCCTCCGTCAACTCGCCCGCCGACCGGATATCCCACTCATGCTCGAACACCTGCCCAACCAGCAGGAGTACAAGCTCGCCGCCGACCATCTGTGGTCCGTCGCGGCCGGCTTGGGCCTGTCGTTCGGCTGATCGTCCGCCACGATGCCCCGTCCGCCCGGCCTTACTGCCCCGGTGGGAAACGTCCTGCGGCTCACTGGTCGGCGTCGATTTCCTTCTCGAGCTCGTCGAGCTGTGCCTCGGCGTCCTCCTCGGCGATCTCTTCCTCGGCCTCGGCCCGATACTCGTCCATGGTTTTGACGCTCGTGGTGTCATTACCGGCCTCCGGCGCGTCGCTGGTCTTGTCAGAACAGCCGGCGACCAGGATGACCGCCACCGCGAGCACCGCAATCCAACGGATCAGCGTATGGTTCATGGCGTTTCCTCGAAATAGACGGTTGCTGACGGACGGTGCGCAGGTATCTGCCGCACGATTAGCCCTCATCGTCGGTGGTCTTCACTTGACGATCCCTCCCGGCATCGCCGCCGGAGCGCTGCTGGGTCTGCCTCTTCTGGCGGGTCGCCTCGCGCTCGGCAAGCCTCTGCATCTTCTGCTGAAACCGCTGGGCGGCCTCCTCGTTCTGCTTCCGCAGCCGCTCCATCGCCCGCTCGTAGCGGTCATTTTCCTTCCGAAGCACGTCGCCGACCCGCGTCGCCGCCTCGGTGTTGCCTTTTTCCGTCAGTTTGGAGCGGATGACCTCAAGCTTCGCCACGCGTTCGCGGTGTTTGGCCTCCTCGCGCTCCATCTCGGCGACCGTTTGAGCCGCCTCCCTCTTGAACTCGGCGGCTTTCTGGCCCTTCTCGCGCTCGAGCTCTTGGCCCCTCTGGGCCTTCTCCCTTTGGAACTCCTCGGCCTTCTTGGCGGTTTCCCTTTCGACCTCCCGGGCCTCCTTGGCCCGTTGCCCGGTTACCTCTTGGACCCTCCGACCTTTTTCTTCTCCGGCCTGCTCGGCTTGGCGAAGCCTTTCACGTTCAGCGTCCTGCCCCTGCTGACGTTCCTGCCCGGCGGCCTCACCACGTCCCCGGGCTGTTTCTTGGCCTTCCCCGCCTTTCTGTTGTCGCTGAGCCTGTTCCGCTTGTCGCACCCCGTCCTTCTGGGCTTCACGAGCCTGGTTCCTGGCGGCTTGTCCGGCCTGTTGACCCTGTCCTGAGCCTCTCTCGACCGCTGCGCCACCACCGGCCCTGCCATTGTTACCCCCGCCCCTGCCCTGGGCCATCGCTGCCGCAGCGATCGCCGTGATAGCCAGCACCACCACCGTAAGTCTGACCAGACGTTTCATGGGATGCCCCTTTCGCCAAAGACCACATGGGGTCCGGGCCCCCGTGGCACGAACGAACGCGCCACTCCCCGGCCACGCCGCTCACTATAGTCCGCCTGCCGAAGGGATGCAACAACCCTGCGCACGCAAGACGACGCCTTTTCCTTTCTGCTCCAGCAACGAGCCCGGCTGCCCCACGTGCGGCCGCTGGACGACCCCCTACCCTCAACGCCCCGCATGCCGCTGGCCACGAGCCGGTCCTACTCCGGCCGTATACGGGATTGTGCGCCGATCCACAAACAGGCCCTCGAAACACCCTGTGCCGACATGCCCGGTTTCGACTTGGCTCGCAAGGAACCTTAGCCGCCCGTAGATTGCCGCCGGAGCCTGCCCCGGACTTGAGCCGCGGTGGGAATGACTGGAACGATCCCTTTCCGCGGCCCGTGCGTTACTCAACGGATTGCCAGGACTACTGCCCGGATGCGTTGCCCTTCACAATCAGGGCGGCCAATTCGGCCCGGGCGGTCCCGTAGGCCGCCGGGTCTTCGTCCCACTGGAACCAGGACTCCGTCAGTCGGCGAACGATCCGCCCGGCCTGTACGGAACGGCCCAGGCGGTCCAGGATCGCCAAGTACTCGTAGTCCTCAATCGCGTCGCGGAGGGCCTTGAGTCGCAGCGTCGGCACGACGCCATCGTACCCGACCACACGTGCGGGATATACCAAGGACCCCTCGCCGTTGAAGAGAATGTCCTTTCTGCCCTGCTGCAACGCGCCCCGGCCGATATAGATGGGCGCCCGCACCCACGGGTCATCCGTCTGCCTCCAGTGCGACATGCCACCCCAATAGAGCAAACCCTCTATGCCGTCCCGCCAGGCCATCCACGCCGGCACACGGTAGTTGAGCAACGGGTAATCGATGTGCCACCATGGAGTGGGCGCGCCCTGGCACAGCGCCGTATAGGTCCAGATCGTCTCGCCCAGCGCCCGCCGTTTGGCGGCACTGTCCGGACGATGCAGCGAGAACAAGGGACACCAGATATCGACCGCCCCGTACAGATCGCCCCAGGCGCTGTCGGCGCCGCCCTTGCCCCGTTCCGTCCAGGTCTGCTCCACCACCAGGACCTGCACAACCGACTCGGCCTCGCGGATGGCCCGGCCCCACGTCTGCACGTAGCGATAGTCCTCCTCCGTGTTCGGCTCGTCCTTCAGGTAGGTGTAGAAAACGACGTGGGGCCGATCCAGTCCTTTCGCGGCATGGTCGAACGCGGCCAGCCATGCGCACAACCGTTCGCGCTGCCCTTGAGGGTCGTCGATAACGCTGGATGGATGCGGTACCTGAACCGCGTTGACGTGATACCGGTCCACGAATTCCTGCAGTGCCCGAACCTGCTCAGAGGGGATTCGGAACGAACCACCGTCCTGTGCGAGAGGGCGAAGCATCTCAGCCGGCGGCGTGGCGTTGATGCGATGCTCGCTCAACAACTGCGCGCACTGGACCTCGACAGCCTGCCAATCGGTCGGCTCAGCCTCTGTGCCCGCCCGGGCTCGCTCGCGGTAGTAGCTCCGCATGCGCTGGGCCGGCGAGCCGAACGCCGTGACCAGCGTAGGCGTCCGAGGCAACGTGAAGTCCCACACGGTCAGGGTGAGGGGAATATCGACAACTCGGCCCCCCTCGGCCGTCACGCGATAGACGCCCCGGTAGTTCCCCGCCACAGCCGCGGCGGGAACGTAAAGGTCAATCCAGAAGCCATGCGTTTCGTCGGCGGCCAAATCGAAAGGTACCGCCGCAAAACGGGCGGGTCCAAGCGCCTCGCCCGTCACCGGATGCCGGAAGGGAATCAACGGGTCCGGATACCCGTCCGGCTGAAAGGTCTCGTTGCGATAGGTCCCCACGTCCAGATGGAGCTGATGCTGGCGGTACAGTCGAGCCCCGGATACGGGCAACACGGCGCCATCCGGCCCGCGCAGGTCGTCGGCCGCCACACGCACGCCCCCGACCGGTGAGTCCGAGCGCATAAGGATCTGAAAGCTCACCCACTCGTTGCGTGCTCCGGCAATTCGGACGGCGTGGCCGTCGCCCGGCGACTCGCTGCGCAGCACGTGCCGCGTCTCGGTCACGGTCCACACCTGCCAGTCGGTATCCGCGACAGAACCGCCGGCATGGAGCAGCAGGACGCCCAGCATGTAGCGGATAGCGCGATTCATGTTCTTCCCCCTTCCTGCTGAATTCAACGTGGCCCTTCTGCCGGCCTCAAGACGCCGTCGGCGATCGGATTGTCCTGAGGAATCGAGGTCATTCGCCGCATGGCGGCGTATATGACCGGATCGTCCGCCGCTCCTTCAAAGGTGAAGGGATAGTGTTGGTTCACCTCCACCAGCATGAGACCCCATGACGCCCCATGGTCCACAGACAGTTCGAGGGCCCTGGCGCCCTCGGCGCCCGTCTTGTCGTCCTCGTTGCAGACGATGGGCTTGCCGAACCTCCTCAGGGCGGCGATCCGCGCGTCGATGTCCTCCAAGCGTGTGTTGTTGAAATGAATCAGCAAAAAGTCGCTTGCGCGGGCGACATCGTCGGACGATCGCCCATCGCCCAGCCCGCTGGTCGATACCAGCAGCGCCGGGCTGGTCGCCTTGGCCAGTTTGATCAGGTTCGTCATCCCCTCGGCTGTTTTCAGCAGGCGATGGTCGAAGCCCCCGTGCCCGAACTCGTTGGCGATCTCCAGAACCACGTTCGCAAAGCCGCTGTCCGTGATCCACCGAGCAGCGTTGACCACGCCGGCACGGACGGCATCGCCATCGGCGAGGACCTGGTCCTGGCGCTGGTAGTAAAGGCCGAGGATGACCACCGCTCCGTGGCGGTCGCACGCCTCGATGACCCGGCGAACACGTCGCAGGTAGGACTGACGCAGCGAGCCGTCCGGATTGAAGCCGGAGTTCAACGCCCCCTCGTAGCCGGGCATGCCGCCCTGCAGACAGATGGTGAAGCCACGCACCCCCTGCGCCACGTACTCCGGAATCCGGGCGATGAATCGATCGGTATTGGCCTCGGGGTCGAAGTCGGAACGGTTTCGATCCTCGAAGACCGCATTAACCATCCGCACGTTCATCAATAGCCCCTCGGCCGCCGTGCCGGGATACGTGACCCGGTCATTGAGATACCATCGGCCCTCTCGGATCGATACGCGGGTCCGCGGCACAAACCGGCTGCGAGCATTGGGCGGCTTGCCGCCGGCCCTGGACTGCTCAGCCCCTTCGGCCTTGCGCGTTACCCTCGCCTCAGCGGGCGGGACGAGCAGCCCCGCCAAAGACGGGCCGGCGAACGACCTGGATGGCTCATGGCCAGGGGGACGACCTGCCAGAACCGGCAAGCTGGCCATGATGAGCACAATGAGCACAATGAGGCTGAAGCGTTCGGCGTTCTTGCTGAGATCGGTCAACATCGTTCACCCGTCCCTTCTCCCGGAGCACTCGGTCGCCCGCGCCCGACCAGTGGGCCGGGAGCCGGAACGGGCCGGTCTTTGGCCAAAACGACCCGTAAGCCCATCGTCGCGTCGCCCTTGGTTTGCGCAAGATGGACGACAAGATTCTCCCGGCCCGGGTCTGGCCGCCTCCGACGTGGAGCCCGCGTCCCTTCGTAATCCCTTGTCCGACAATGCCTTATAAAACTGGGCCCGGCAGGACTCGAACCTGCGACCAAGGGATTATGAGTCCCCTGCTCTACCGATTGAGCTACGGGCCCTAAGTACTTCTCCTTAAAGCATTTACGGAACGATTCCTAGTTCGATCAATCCTCGACTGCAACCAATCGCCCGCTGTATGATTCCCAAGCCTACTTGAGTTTTCCCGTTGTTGTCAGGAGCTTCTGCCCTGCCAAAGCCTACGCTTGTACGACGAACACGGTCCGACAAGTTCCCCCTTACTTTACATCCCACTGGGCAGTACTGCAAGAAGATCAGGGGCAAACGCAGGGCAAACGCATTCTCTGTGGGGAGAGTTTTTTGGGAATTCCGCCCAGATTTCACTTGCGCTTTTTCTGGAGTCTTTTGAGCCTTGTTTCAAGCGTCTGTGGCGGCCGCGCAGGGATGCGAGAGTTACCGATCAAGGAAGGACTTCGGCATGACGAC
>DSDH01000134.1 GCA_011055475.1 Phycisphaerales bacterium
CTCCGGGTAGAAATGGACGCTCACGAAATCCAGGTTCCGGCCCACCTCCGGGGAGTAGAACAACGGCTTGGCGTTGGGAAAGACGTGTGCCCAGGGGATGACGCCCACGGTGATCAGATGCCGCCGGTCGTGCTTGCGGATGGCCGCCACGAGGTGATCGACCCACGCCTTGGCCACCTCCTGCCGCGACCGGCCGGCCAGGTCCAGGCTGATCCGCTGCACAAAGTGCTTGCCGCCGAACTCGCCCAGCAGCCACTCGGTCTCTTTCTTGCCCGCTCCCGCCAGGACCGGCTCATTCATCAGATCGTAACAGAACACCGCGGGGCTGTCGGCACACGTCTTGGCGACGGCCTGCCAGAATCGCGCCTGGGCATCCCAGCGGTCCTTTTCCGACATGGCATCATACCAGGCCGGGACGTCCTTCTTGTGATAGCAGCCCAACCCCGTGAGATCGAGGTAGAGGCCCGTCTGCTCGGCCATCGTGAGCAGATCCGCCAACCTGGCCAGGGCCGCGTTGTTCGGTGCGTTCGCGGCGTCCATGAACTTGCCGAATTGCAGGTGGATGCGCACGACGTTGGCCCCGAGGGCCTTCATCTCGCGGAAATCCTCCTCGACGCGGGGCCAATCCTTGTCCCAATAGTCCTCCAGCAGCAGACCCTCGGCATCATGGTCGTAATTGAACCCCCAAGGGGTGAACGGCGCGTCATCCGGGCCGACCACAAAACGGCGGCCATCCGGCGACAATCGCACAAAACCCATTCCCGCAGACCGATCCTGACTATCCGTAGCGGCAGATGTGAACCTCGGTGGCTCCAAGGCGCGATCGGGTTTCGCCCGCCCACCGGCAGCGGCGGCTTGAAAGGCCTGTGGCATAAAGGCGCCGCCAACCGCCACGGTCGCGACCATGGTGGAGGCGAACAGCAAGACCCCTGTCGTGAAGTTACCGGTTCGCACCGCCCTCGACATCTGTTTCTTTAAGATACTCTCCATACAGCCTCTCTACTGTCCCGCGCGCCGGCATAGCGGACGCCATGACCAGAACGCGGTAATGGAGTGTCAGTGTCCGGCCCGCTTCAATCGTCTTCGTGAAGAAGGCCCCGAATCGGCCGTAATCGCGATAGGCCGAATAGATCGCCCCTTTCGGGTTGCTCGGATGATTCATGTAGATGACGGTGTAGCGCTTACCGTCAAGCCCGTGGCTCATCGCCACCCACGGCAGATCCTTGTCTTCTCTCGGGTCCATGCCCTCCCGGGGGAACAGATACTTCGCCTTGTCCTCGGCGGGTCCCTTGGCCACGGCATCGTGCGGCCGATACTGAAAGCCCGCATGCTCCGGGTCGCCGTCCAGATGGACCTCGCCGCCAACCGCCTTGAGCTGCGTCTTGAAGTCCAAGAGCAGAACCGTCTCTTCGCGCGGACGGTGCACCGTCGTCGTTCGCGTTTCCTCGACGAGCACCGTCCCCTGCCCCGTCGTCCAATGAATCAGGGCCGCCGCGGTCGCCTGATCGGCGCCGGCCGTCCTCTCCAGGAATCGCTGATGAAGCTGACGCACGCCCTGGGTCATGTGCCACGTGTCGTACGATCGGCCCTCACGCCGCAACCGGTTCCAGCCGATGAAAAGCCCGCGATGATGGGGGTAGGTTACGCTCTTGGAATACGCATGCTCACCGTCGGGACCGTTGGTGAGCAGCTTCTCGCCACGCTCGTCGAACACGTGATGAAACACCTTGTACGTTTCGAAGGTCCGCTGCTCGTCGGACTCATCGTAATCGTACATATACCGCGTCACCCTGCGGCCGTCATAAAGCAAGTCGAGGTACTTGCCCGGCGTATCCTTCCACGAGAATCCCGCTCCCCAGGCCGCCCCCTCAACAACGCCCACCATCAACACACCGCAAATCCATGTCTTCCAATGCATAGAAACACCTGCCTTTCTGTTTATGCCTCTCTGACGCCTGCCTTTTGCATCGTGGTCCGCAGATGCCGCAGCGTCTGCTGGTAGTCATCGAGCCCGACGTATTCCAGGATCAGCGGAGCCTTGGGCGTGCGGGCCGCAGCCAACGAGACGAACGTGGGATAATCGAGATCGCCCTGCCCCGCCGGAACGCCCCGCTCGACGTGCAGGCGGCGGTCCTTGGCGTGCAGGCAGTCAATCCAGGGACCCAGTTGGTCGAACATCTCCTCCAGGTCATTGACCTCCAGCAGATTGGCGGGGTCCAGCAGGGCCCGCACGTGCGCCGAATCGACCTCTTCGAGAAACGTGCGGGTCCGCTTGGCGCTGGCGAAGAATCCGTCGAAAAACGGTTCCATCAGCACTGTGACCCCGTGATCCGCCGCCATCGCCGCCAGCCGCTTACCGGCCTCGATGGTCCGCCGCCATACGTCCTCGCGGAGGTGATACGTCGTTCCCGACGTCGGCGTGTCCGGATGGTAATGTCCCGCCTCGGTCACCAAATAGCGCACCTCCATCGCGGTCGCGATCTTCATCATGGCCTCGAAGTAGGCCAGGTTCTTCTGCCGCTCGGACGCGTCGGGATGGACCAGGTTCGTGTACACACCCATGCTGTGAATCGTGATGCCCGCGGACCGATACGCCGCGGCAATGGCCCTGCTGCGGGCGGGCGTCATATCCGACAGATCGCTGCGGCCGTTGTACACCCAGTAGCGGCTGTCGGTCTGGCTGAAGAACAACTGGATCAGCTTGAATCCCTGCTCTGCCAGGGTCTCGGCCAGTTGGGCGTTGCTCAATGTGGGAAAGCCCAACGTCGATATCCCGATCGCCACGCGATTCTGCGCCCCGGTCTGCGCCCGTGCCACCCGTGATCCGGCGGCCACCAACGGCAGACCCGCCACGGCCGCCCCCACGATATCTCGACGTGTCATCCGATGGTCAGCCATCGTTTTCTCCATGTCTTCCACCCACCCTTTCCGCAGGCCCGTATCGACAAGCTCCCGCGACTACGGCTGGGCTTTTCGCACCGCTTCATCGAGCAGGCCAAAGCCATCCTGCCACTCGTTCAATCGCGTGACGCCGTTGTCCTTGGCGATCGCCATGAACCGCTCGGCCACCTTGGTAATCGATTCGTCCATGGGCCATTCGGCGCCGCTCTTGGCGGCGGCTTCGCGGAAGTTCTTCCAGTTCCGCGCGAACGCGTACATCACCGGAAGCTGGGCCACTCTGACGCGATTGAGCCGCTCCGGATCGTTCGCCACCGCCTGCTCGGCGGCCTTGAGATGCCGCCAGCCGTCGCTCAGCGTCTCGAACGAAAGGAACTTGGCCGTATCGGGGCTGAAGCAGCCCAGATGGTCGCCGCTCTTATCCACCGCATCGTGAATCACGTTCAGATAGCGATCCACGTGCACCGCCGCCGGGCCGTAGTAGCCGGTCAAAAACTCGTCGATCAACCGCCGCTCACTGGCCGCCGGATTCCACAGGGTCTTGGCCAGCACCCAGGCCCGCAGCTCGGCCATCTCCGCCCCGCGCGTCGTGTACGCCCCCTGCTCGAAAATGCCCTTGACGCCATGATCGACGAAGAACCGCACATTGGGCACCAGGACCCGCACGTTCGGATGCGGCAGGAAGTAGTGCCGGAAATTCGTCGTGTAGTCCCAGATATACAGCCGATCGCAGATCTTCGACCAGCCGATGATGTCCTGCGCGAAGGCCTCGTTGCGTTTGTCGGCCAGCGGCTTGCTGAACGAACATTCGATGCTGCACAGCCGCACGATGACGTTATCCCGCGGCACGACTTGGGTGGGCGGTTTTCGCGTGTACTGATACGCCAGCGTGCTGATGGCCACGTGCGGGAACTCCTCGCGGATGGCGTCGGCGACGTCGTTCACGAACGTCAACAGCGAACCGGCGGGCCCGCCGTTGGCCTCATCCAGCGCCTTGCACGTGGCGCACTGGCAGTTGCCGTGCCAGTCATTCTGCGAAACCGAGGCGATCGTCGCGGCGGGGTTGGCCCGGAGGCGGGCCTTGAGGTTCTTGATGAGTTCCGCTTTCATCGCCTCGTTCGTGAGGCACAACTGGGCGTGGTCATGCTTGCGCGTGCCGTTGATCTCGCTGAACCACTCCGGATGCTCGGCGAAGTACTTCTGCGGCGGAATCAACGGATAGAACGTGTGCACGAAGCCCTCGTAGATGTGTCGTCCGCCGCGGGCCGCATCCAGTCGATGCGCCTGGCCGTTGCACTTGTTGCGCACGGACCAGTCGCCGTCGAACGCATCGGTCCAGAAGACCTCCCGATACTCCAGCGGCGGCACGTACCGCGTGTTCAGCCGGCTGATCCGCAGCGTGGGCTTGTGCGGGATCGTCGCCGCCTGGCTCGACCACCAGCGGCAGCCGACGACGTCCTCCAGGAACGTGTAGACGGCATACAACGTGCCGCGCGGCCCGTGACCGGTCAGCACCAGGCCCTTGTCGGTGGTCACGATGGCGATGCCCTCATCGCCCAGATCCTCGGTCTTGAGGGCCGGGTCGGCCAGCTTCGCGGCCGCCCTGCCGACGAAGATGCTGGCCTTGTCCTTTGCCGGGGCATCGACCAGGCTGAACTCGCCGCCGGTGACCTGCCCCAGAAAATCAGCCAGCTCCTTGGCCGCGTGTTGCTCCGGGGCGGGCGCATCGGCGGCCACGACGATGACCGCCCGGGCTTGGCCGTCCTCGGCCAGGGTCAACCGTGGCGTGACGATGGATCGCCGCGCCGGCTCGCGTATCTCGAAGCGGTAGCGCCCCGGCGCCAGGTCCAGCCAGCGGCGGCCATCGGCATCGCGGCCAGGCGAGATGCCCTCGGCCTGTCGCAGGCTCCTGCCGCCCTCTCGAACCTGTCGCAGCCCCGCCGCGGGCGGGTAGTACCGCCCGGTCGTGTTTGGCGGGACGGCCACCTCCGCCTCGATCAGGTCGCCCCGCATCCGCCAGCGGCTCTCGATCCGGCCGTATGGCGAATCAAACTGCGTCTCGACCCACGTCAGCGAGGGGTCCTCCACGATACACGGCCGCACCACGAAATGCTGATAACCGACGCCATCGGGCCCCGGTCGGATGCCGCCCAGCCCCTCGATGAACCACGTGCCGATATAGAGATAAGAGCTGTGGCACAGGCTGTGGGCGCTGCGTCCCTCCCAGTCCTCCCACAGCGTCGTGGCGCCGCGCTTGAGCATGTCGCCCCAGCCCGGATACGTCTCGGTGTTGGCCATGGGGAAGATCCATTCGGGCCGGTCAAACGTCAGCAGCGTCTTGAACAGCATCGCCCCGGCGGTGATGCCCGCGTGGATGTGGCCCTTGCGATGAATGAGGATTTCCTCTTCGAGCCCCTGCCACACGGCCGCCCGCTCGCTCTCCGGCGGCAGGCCCACTAAGAGGGCGATCGCGAGGTAGCCTTGGAAGCCGTTGACGTAGCTGTGCTCATCGGGCTTGTAGAACTTCTGGTGCACGGCGCGGCGGACCTGGTCGGCCCGGTCGCGATACGCCTGGGCCTGGTCCTTGTGGCCGAGCACGTCGGCGACCTTGGCCGCGGTCTGCAAGTTGTAGATCCAATAGCAGTTATTGAAGAACAGCGTCTCAATCGTATCGCCGTTGACGCCCTGGGCCTCGGGCCAGAGCCAATCGCCTAAAAAGTCCCACTCGCCGCCCCACCGCACGAGCATGTCGTCCTTGGCGTGCGTCTCCAGAAACGCCAGCCAGCGGCGCATCGTGGGATAGTTCTCCTCCAGGGCCCGTCGGTCGCCGTAGTGCCGGTAGATCTCCCACGGCAACGTAATGCAATACCCGCTCCAGCCCGGCCCGCCGCCGCCCCAGTACGTTGGCGCCGTGTACGGCAGATTCCCATCCTCACCCTGGACATCCCGCCAATCCTGGGCCCATTTGCGGTAGAAGGCGGCCGTGGCGTAGTTGGTCATGCCCATCTCGGTCGTGGCGTGGGCGTCGCCGCCGTAGCCCATCCGCTCGCGGTGCGGGCAATCGACCACGTAGCCGCCCAGGCTGAGGTTCTCATAAGTCCACAACGTGGCCTCGTAGATGCGGTTGAGCAGCTCGTTCGAACATCGGAACCGTCCGATCCGGTCGTAATCGGTGCGTACCAGCCACGCGCGGATGTCCTCCTTTTGGGGCTTCTGCTCCAGGCCCTCGATGGTGATCCACCGACCCGTGAAGTAATTGAACCGGTTGCGGAAGGTGCCCTTGCCCGCCGGCCCGATGATGTATCGGCTGTGCAGACGATGGGTCATCTCCTGATTGTGCCGCTCGGAGAACTTGAACTCGACCGTCCGACCCGGCTGGCCCTGCACGTCCGCCTCCAGCAGACCCGTCACCACGACGCCCAGGTCCACGCGCCATCGGCCGGGGCCCAGCGGCTCGATCGCCACCGGCTCGACCTTCTTGATCCGCCGGTTGGGCTCGACGCACTCGGCCGAGAGC
>DSDH01000089.1 GCA_011055475.1 Phycisphaerales bacterium
GCCAATGAGAAGATAAATTAATAAGGTCCAAAATCCCCTCTCTATCAATCCTCTCCCCATTCTTATAAATTGCATCTCCTGGCCTCCTTGGAGAAACCACCATATTCGGCAAAACTTCCACGTAAGGATAAGTAGGCAATCGACTAGTATCTCCCCTCACAAAATCTGTCTTTTGAGGCCCACTCGCAAACAAAATATCACTCGTATGATAAAGCGTATCATCTGAACCTAGCGTCCAATTCCCTCCAGAAACACTCCCAACTCCGTCCCCGTTTTTATCATTAACTAAAAAAATATCATCTGGCTTCGTCCCCACCGGCATCATCCCATAATTATTATAATACTCACCCCCAAGCCACCCATCAAGATGATAAGTACTTCCATTAGTACTATTATTTTTATTACTGTAAATATTATCATTATTAGCATACCCTACAAAACCCCAACCAGTAAATTCTTTTTTATCGTTATAAAGTCTCTTTAAAAAAGCCATATCCCATATTTCTCCAACCCATGTATAACCCTCATCAGTATAATACCCTTCTTTTGAGACTAAAACATCACTTTGCCCACTCGCATCATTTGGGTCAGTTCTATACATTAAATTATCGTATATTTTTTGCTTTGAGTCGAGAAAACTTATAACAGATTTCGGATTATCTCGAGGATAACAAAAATCATAAAAATTACCAGCTCCTGCTTTTTCTCCAGATAAAACAGAACCAACTAAACCTGCTCCAATAACCGCGCCAGTTAATAGCTTTTGCTTCAGGGATATGTTCATGATTATGGCTCGCTTCATCTATGTAGTGATCTTTCTATATTATTATACATGTCATGCAGTTACTGAAAACGCAACCACACTGCCGTTCTGATTGCATAACCCGTGGCGGTCTGGTTCGGGATGCGCAAGCCACCTGCCGAACCCCTTGGCATTGGCGCCGTGTTGACTATGTGCTGAATGGACCGCGACGTTTGAGTAAACACTCATCGTATCATCACCCTGCTGGCCCACTGGTGCCGCGCCTCGATCCCGAACGCGCCGCAGGTCATGCAGCGGGCTTGGGGCGCCGGGCACGGCGGCCTCCGGGCCGCGCCTGTCGGAGCGGCGTCCGCGCCCTCCGGGGCGGCGTCGCCGGCCGCGTCGAAGCAAAATCGCGGTCGCGGCGGCAACAGCCAGGACCCTCCGGTCGCCGAAGAAGGAATGCCTTACCGGCGTCCGTACATCTGGGGGCACGTCAAGGCTGTCTCGCAGATCCTCTCGGCCGGGAAGCGCCCGGTGGTCCCTCCGGCGGGCAGAGCCTGCCTGGGCCCCGGCGGCACCTGCCACCATGCACTATAGCAAAGCGTGCGGTGCGTGTCAATGCCAAATCGCCTAAACGGGGGTACTTGGCTGTTTCTGGGGAGTTGCCGGGCACTCTTGGCGGTCTTGGGTTTTCCCGGCGGTCAGTCGAGGCCGAAGGCGTCGAGCCACTCGTCGGTCTCGGTCTCGCCGATGCCGCCTCGTTTTTCGCGGGGTTCGGGGGTCGGCGGGCGCGTGCGCAGGCGGCGCTGGAGCTCGGTCCAGAATGCCTCGCAGGGCACGGGGCGGGCCTTGCGTCGCTTGGCGGCGGCCCGCAGACGCCGATCCGAGCTGACCACCACCAGGCGTCGCGGGGCGGTGCTGTCGGCGATTTTTTCCTCGATCAGGTCGTCGGCGGTCCAGTCCTGTCCGGTGAAATACACCTCCACGGCCGCCAGGCCGCCCAGGGCGGTCTTGTCGGGCGGGCCGAGGCCGTCGAAGTACACATCCGCCCGGTCGCGGATCTGGCCGACGTAGTACGACAACACCCGGCACAGGCCGGCCTCATCGAGCGCGTCGCAGCCCTCGCCGTGTCGTTGGACCCAGCGCAGCAGGTTATAGCCGTCGATCACCAGCGGCATTGGCTCTTCGTCCCCCGTGTCTATCGTTCGGGTGCTTCGTAGCGGAGTTCGCCGGCGACGAAGGTCTTCTCCACGCGGCTCCTGGCCAGCCAGCCGTTGTACGGGCAATTACGGCTCTTGGAGAGGAACCGGTCGGCGTCGATGACGTACTCCACGTCCGGGTTGATGATGGTGATATCGGCGCGGTCGCCCACGCCCAGGGTGCCGCGGGCGACCCGCAGCACGCGGGCGGGCCGGTGCGTGAGCATGGCGATCAGCTCGGGCCAGCCGATCACGCCCGGATCGACCAGGGCCTTGACGTACAGGCCCAGGGCGCACTCGAGGCTGGCGATGCCGAACGGCGCGGCCAGGAACTCCAGCTCCTTTTCGCTCTTCAGGTGCGGGGCGTGGTCGGTCGCCAGGGCGTCGACCAGGCCCTCGGCGATCGCGGCCTTGAGGGCCTCGATGTCGCGGTTGGTCCGCAGCGGCGGGTTGACCTTGAAGTTCGTGTCGTACTCGGCGATCGCGTTGTCGGTCAGCAGCAGGTGGTGCGGCGTGACCTCGCAGGTCACAGGCAATCCCTCGGCCTTGGCCTGGCGGATGATCTCGACCGAGCCGGCCGTCGAGATGTGCTGGGCGTGGTAGCGCGTGCCGGTCTTCTTGACCAGTTGCACATCCCGCCAGAGCATCAGCTCCTCGGCCAGGGGGTCGATGCCCGGCAGGCCCAGCACCGTCGCGTTGTAGCCGGCGTTCATCACGCCGCCACGGGCGAGCGTGTCATCCTGGCAGTGCTGCGCGACGAGGGCATCGAGCATGCGGGCGTACTTGAGCGCCTGGAGCATGACGGCGGTGTCCTGTACGCCCATGCCGTCGTCGGTGAAGCCCACCGCGCCGGCGGCGGCCATGAGTCCTATCTCGGCCAATTCCTTGCCCTGGCGGCCCTGCGTAATGGCGCCCATTACGTAGATGAACGTCTTGCGGGCCTGGCGGCCCATGCGGTGCACGTATTCGACGCGGGTGGCCTCGTCGATAGCGGGCTTGGTGTTCGGCATGCACACGACGCTGGTGAACCCGCCGGCCAGGGCCGCCGCCGAGCCGCTGGCGATGGTCTCTTCCTCCTCATCGCCCGGCTCGCGGAAGTGCACGTGCAGGTCAATCAATCCCGGCACGACGAGCCGATCCGTGGCGTCGATCACCCGGTCGGCATCGGCGGGTTCATTCACCTCGCCGATCTGCGCGACCACGTCGTCGGTGACGAGCACATCGGCCTGGCGATCCACGCCGTTGGCCGGGTCGATCAGCCGCCCGCCCCGTATCAGAATGCTGTGCTTGCCGCTCATCGTGCGTCGTTGGCCCCCTGTTCAGTCGCGGTTCGTTCCCGGCCGGGCGGCGGGCCCTCAGCCGCGGTGTTTTTGCCTGTGTTCCCTTTGTTCCTCGATGGCGGCCTGGTGGACGAGGAACAGCACCGCCATCCGCACCGCCAGGCCGTGGGCGACCTGTTGCAGGATTACGCTGTTGGGGCCGTCGGCCACCTCGGACTCGATCTCCAGGCCCCGGTTGATGGGTCCGGGGTGCATCACGACCAGGTCGGGTTTGGCCCGCTTCATTCGGTCCACCGTCAGGCCGAAGAAGTGCGAATACTCCCGCACGGAGGGGAAGGGGTTGCCCCCCAGCCGCTCGAACTGAATCCGCAGCATGTTGATCACGTCCAGCTCCTCGAGGACGGCGTCCAGGCTGTAGCTGACGCGTACGGGGAGCTGCTCGACGCAACTGGGCATCAGGGTGGGCGGCCCGATCAGGATGACCTGGGCGCCGAGCTTGGACAGGGCCCAGATGTTGCTCCGCGCGACCCGGGAGTGGGCGATGTCGCCGACGATGCCGACTTTGAGCCCCTCAAAACCGCCGCAGACCTTGCGGATCGTGTACACGTCGAGCAGGGCCTGGGTGGGGTGCTCGTTGAACCCGTCGCCGGCATTCACGACGCAGGCGTTGATGCTGCGGCTGACCAGCTTGGGCGCGCCGCCGGCGCCGTGGCGGATGACCACGATGTCGATGCCCATCGCCTCGAGGTTGCGGGCCGTGTCGATCAGCGTCTCGCCCTTGCTGACCGAGCTGGCGGTCTTCGTGAACTCGATCACGTCGGCGCTGAGTCGGTTGGCGGCAAGCGTGAAGCTGTTCCGCGTGCGGGTGCTGTCCTCGAAGAACATGTTCACGACGACCTTGCCGCGCAGGACGGGGGCCTTCTTGATGGAGCGCGTGCTGATCTCCTCGAAGCCCTCGGCGGTGTCGAGAATATGCTCGATCTCGCCGCGCCGCAAATCCCGCAGGCCCAGCAGGTGCTTGTGCCGCCAGCGGAACTTGTCGGTTCGTCGTCGCGCCATAACCTAGTCCACCACCACCTCGTCGCGGCCGTCGGTCTCGGTGAGGTGCACCCGCACCGCCTGATCGTCCGGCACATCGGGATGGATGCCCACGTAATTGGCCTGGATCGGGAACTCGCGCCCGCCCCGATCGACCAGAACGGCCAGGCGGATGGCGCGGGGCCGGCCCAGGTCGACCAGCGCGTCCATGGCCGCCCGGACGCTGCGGCCCGTGTGCAGCACATCATCCACCAGGAGGACCAGGCGGCCATCCACGTTGAAGTCGATCTCCGTGCTGCGGACCGTGGGCTGGCCTTCGCCCTGCGGGTCGTTCAAATCATCCCGATACAGCGTGATATCCAGCGTGCCGCAAGGCACGGATCGGTTGAATTGCCTGGCCAGGCGGGTCGCCAGCCGCTCGGCCAGCACCTCGCCCCGACTGCGGACGCCGATCACGACGAGGTGCGTGGGGTCGGCGCAGTCCGCGGCCACCGCCTGACACAGCTTGTGCAGGGCCGCGTCGATCTGTTTGGCGTCCAACAGCCTTTCCATGCGCACTACGCCTTTCCCGCGATCCGGATGCTTCAACCGCCGCCGGCGCCGGTCGGAACCGCCGGCCGCCGCTTTGGCCCGCCAAGTATAACAACCTCCCTCGTACCCCGCAATCCGGCGTCGATTTTTCCCGGCCCGGCGACACAAACGCCTTGTCAGTTCCACGGTAAGCCCGTAGTATTGGGGCCGATGTGTCTTCACCTGGAGCCGACCGATGTCCGATGCGATGGCTGAGTACCTTCAACGGATCAACGCCGCCTACGCCCGTGGCGACGCCACCGAGCACACCCATCGACCCGCCCTGAAGATCCTGATCGAGGCCCTGGGCGAACGGGTGACCGCCACCAACGAGCCCCGACGCGTGGACTGCGGGGCGCCCGACTTTGTCGTGTCGCGGCGACTGCGGCGGACGGACCAGACCTTCGGCTATATTGAGTGCAAGGACATCGGGACGCCGCTGGGTCGCGAGGAACGCAGCCCCCAGTTGAAGCGTTACCTCGCCGGGCTGGACAACCTCGTCCTCACGGACTACATCGAGTTCCGGCTGTACGTGGGCGGTGAGCACCGGCAAACCGCCGTTCTCGCCCGCGAGCGCGACGGCGCCTTTCGGCCCACCACCGACGGGCCCGATGAAGTGGCCGGCTTGTTCACGGCGTTTTTCGCCGGCGAGCCGATGCGGGTCTCCTCGCCCAAGATTCTGGCCGAGCGCATGGCCGGGATTGCCCGGCTCCTGCGGGACCTCATCGCCGAGACCTTCGGCCGCGAGGCCGAGCAGGGGCCCCTGCACGGCCAGTACGAGGCCTTCAAGCGGGTGCTGCTGCACGACCTGGAGCCGCCCGACTTCGCGGATATGTACGCCCAGACGATCTGCTACGGACTGTTCGCGGCCCGCTGCCACATCAGCGATCAGGCGGCTTGGGGTCCGGATGAGCACGCCGCCTTTCACGGCGTGGATGCCGGGCCCGGCGAGTTCACCCGCGAGAGGGCCGGCTGGCTGCTACCCAAAACCAACCCCTTCCTGCGCAACATCTTCGGCCAGATCGCCGGACCGGAGATGGACGACCGCGTGGCCTGGCTCGTCGATGACCTGGTGGCCCTGTTGCGAAACGCCCAGATGGACCGGGTCCTGCGCGACTTCGGACACGCCCAGCAAGCCCGGACCGACCCGGTCGTGCACTTCTACGAAACGTTCCTGGCCGCCTACGATCCCAGGCTCCGCGAATCGCGCGGCGTCTACTACACGCCCGAACCGGTCGTCTCCTACATCGTCCGCAGCGTCGATTGGCTCCTGCGGGAGAAGTTTGGTCTGCGGCGCGGTCTGGCTGAGGAGAAGAAGATCACCATTCGCATCGACGTGGACCAGAAAAAACGCACGATCACACCGATTTCGGCCCGCGCGGTCCAGAAGGCCCGCGCAGAGGGAGCGGAGGTGTTGGATGTCCACCAGTGCCTCATCCTTGACCCGGCGGCGGGGACGGGCACCTTCCTGTTCGAGGTCATCCGGCAGATTCACCGGCGCTTCCA
>DSDH01000451.1 GCA_011055475.1 Phycisphaerales bacterium
GCACCGTCATCGTCATTCCGAGCAACGCGGTGCGGAGCGCAGCGAAACACTGCGGATCGAGGAATCTGTTCTTCAGCATCGCGCAGCGACACCGCTGATGTCGTTGCGACCACGCGTCGGGTGCCTTATAGAATAGCTGTTTAAACCGATCCCTCCGCTCCGGGCCTTCGGCCCTCCGGTCGGGATGACGGCCAAGGGGGGCCTGCAAAGGCGTCGGGTGGGCCGTGCCTCGCCGGCCATGGGGTTTGCCACAGAGGGCACAGAGGGCACAGAGGGAATCCGGCCCAAGTCGGCTCTGTGGTCTCTGTGATTCTCTGTGGCTTGCCCGAATCCCGGCGTGCTGTTCATCCTGTCCATGGGGGTGCGGCTTGCGTGGGGTGGCATGGCCACACTTGTGTGGCCATGTGGTGACCTCCACTGCGGGCCTTCGGCCCTCCGGTCGGGATGACGGCCAAGGGGGGTCTGTGAATCCGTTGGGTGGCATGGCCACACTTGTGTGGCCATGGGACGACGAGCGCCCCGTATCGCCAGGACATGCCCACGCGGGCGTGGGCATGTCACCCGGTGCTTGATGGGTCGGGCCGAGCGTGGGCATGCCACCCGGCGCTGACGGGTCGGGGCGAGCGTGGCATACCACCCGGTGACGCATAGCCCCGTAGGGGCGTCAGTTCCATAGCCGGGGGCGTGAGCCCCCGGTGGCGGTTCCCCTATCCAGAATCCGCAGCCCCGAAGGGGCGGCACCGGCTTGGCCGAAGCCCCGGCGAGCATGGTCTGCCCCCCCGCTCGCCAGGGGGGGTATGGGGGGAAGATGGGATTACTGGGATTTGAGAATACTGCCGTTTTTGGGGCGCCAGGCCTGTTTTCTCAAGCACTCGGAGGATGGGACGTAAAAATGGGTGAGAAAACAGCCTTGGCTGCTTGAAAACGCTGTTTTCTCAGTAATCCAGTTTTCTCAAATCCCCCTCTTAGGCCCCCCTCCAGAGATAGAGTCAAACCAATCGACTCAGATTGCCCATCTTTGCAGGACTGCCTGTGCCTGCGTTGCCCATATTTAACGGGCTCCAAAAACTGCCCTGAACTGGTTTGCCAGAGCGAGGCCTCGGCCGCACGCATCAGGGGGGTGGCAGCCACTGAACCCGAAGGGTGAAGTGGATGTCGCGTGCGGGGGCTTTTGGAGGGCCCTGTCCGCCTCGCCCGGACACGCCCGGACTTAGGGACCTATCAGTCCGTTGAAAAACGTACGGTCCACAGAAACGGGCCCTTTTTGTCATTCCCGCCCGCCTGCGGCGCGTTTCCAATCCAGCGGGAATCCATGCTTTGCCTGCAGAGAACACGCCACACGTCGAGCGTGGACCCCGGATCAAGTCCGGGGTGACACTTTTTCAACAGCCTGCTATCGGTGCCAAGGGGGGGCCAGGGGGCTGATCGCCTCTTCGAAGAGGGGCCGGCGGCGGAAGTCCGCCGGGTCGTAGGCGGGATCGGCCGGATCGGCGTTGACCCAATGCACGTGGTGCCGGCCATAATACGTGCCGTAGAATTGGTAGTTCGAGTCGACCCAACGGGCCAGAACCATGCGCTCCATCGCGGTAAGCATCGCCGTGTGATCGTCCGCAGCGTTCTTGGGATGTCCGGGATCGGTCAGCAGGGCCATGAGGACGCTGTTGTGCGAGCCCATGCTCTTGGGCGGCAACGTGGCGCCGTTGTAGTTGCCCTGGTCCCCCTGCGTGAACGATGTGAACTCGGGGATGATGGGCCCGGCGAGTTGCCTCTTGCACAGCTCCTCATAGGACACGTTGTAGTACACCGTCGGATCGTCAACGAGGGTCAGGCCGCCGGCCGGAGCCTCGCGGCCATGGCATGAAACGCACTTGGCGTTGAAGATGGGCTGAATGTCGGTCGGGTAATGGATCACCTGCATGGCGCGGCCGTCCCCGCCGTTCTCGACCAGGTCACACGGTTGCGGCTGAGGCATGCTGGGGGGGCGACGCAGGGCCAGCGGTGTCCGCATGTCCTCGGCCTCGGCGGTGCGATTGGTCCGGCCATGACAGCCGACGCAGGAGCGGACCTCGCCCGGGCGGTAGTTCACATAGGTGCGCTCCCGCTGGATCTCCCGAAAGTCCTCGTCAAGGACCTGGAAGAAAATGCTGCGGTCCGCCGGCACCTTGAAGTAGGCCGAGCCGTCCTTCTCCACGGGCACGACGCCCCACTGTACGCGGGGCCACAGGGCCGACTTCCAACTGGAGCTGCTGGTCGCCGGGGCCCAGCGCCGCCCAGTGTCCCAGTAGCGAGGCACGGCCTCGTTGATCCGCAGCCATTTGACCTCGCCGGGCCGCACGCCGGTCAGGCCGCGGTAGACGTTTGTCAGAATGCACAGGGCCTCATCCGCCGCGGCTCGGCCCGCATCCTGGGCCACCTGCACCTCGGGCGGCACGGGCCGGGCGATACGCGGCGTCGGGTGCCAGCAGGAAAGCCGCTCATCGGCGTGCACGAGACGGTGGTTGCCCTCGGTGTCGATCAGGTACAGGGCATAGGCGTTGGGCACGTTCTGATAATGGTCGGCCGGATCGGCCTTGCAGGAGACCAGGAAGCGGTTTTCATCGACCGGCCAGGGATGCGTGTAGAGGCGGCCGCTCTGGCCGGTGCGGTCGTGCACATACGTGCCATCCGGTCTGCGGAAGTGCCAGCCGGGCTCGGTGCGTCGCTCGATGAACACCCACGGGGTGAGGTTGGTGACCGCGTAGCGCTCGTCGGACGCGACGAAATCGGGCTCATCCGGATCGGGGCCTCGTCGCAGGGCCCCGCGCTGCAGGTCGATGAGCATAATCGCCCCGACGCAGCCGCCCTGGGGATAATGGCAGGTGCCCACGCACACGAGCCGGTCTCCGGAGCCATCGATCGACTGGGGGTACATGTACACCGTGGTCGTGTCGTCCGACACCCCGTACAGCTCCTGGGCCCGGGTTCCATCGGGGTTCATGGACCAGATCGTCTTACACACGCGGGCGCCCTTGTCGATGTATTCCCAGCGGTGGTACATGATCCGCCCATCGTCCAGCACGACCGGGCAGAACTCGCTGACCGGGCTGCGGCTCAACTGTTCGATGTTCGACCCGTCGGCGTTCATGCGGTGCAGCACGGGCGCGACCAGGTGGGCCGAGCCGCCGCACAGGATGGTATGTTCGCAGCGGGTGGATGAGAAGACGATGCCGCCGTCCGGCAGGTAACAGGGATGGATGTCATCGGTGTGCCAGGGCTTGCCCCAGCGGGCGACCTTCTCGGCCTCATCGGGCGGGGCGAACGTGATCTGCCGCAGGCCGCCGCCGTCGAGTTGCACTTCCCAGATACGAAACCCGCTTTGCGGGTCCCGTCGGAAATCGAAGAGCACCTTCCGGGCGTCGAACGACAGGCTGATCTTGCCGATGAAGCCCCGGCCGCCGGGCAACTGGGTGGCCGTGACGACGGGCCGTTCCTGCCGCGTGCGCAGGTTGAGGATGTAAATGCCGTTTTCGGGGACGAACCGGTCCGGGCTGGTGCCGTTGTTGATGTCGGTGTAGTAGTGGTCGGAGGAATAGGGCTTGCGCTTCACGAAGACGATCTCGTCGAACCCCAGTTCCGTCGCCTGAACGTCGTCCGCCGCGCCGCCGCTCGTCTGGCCCGATCCCATCCATGCCGCCAGCATCACGACCACCGCCGGGATACTCAGCCCGTGTCGCATCGGTCACTCCGAATTCAGTCAGTGTTACCTTGGCCCGGCTCCATTATACGCGATGAGGACACGGCAGCTACAGGGAGATCCCAAGACGTGAAGGGGCACCGGGGTTTCGCGGCACGGTTATCGGCGATTGGCCTCATCGCTCACGTGAGAGTAATCGACATCTGCGTATCCGCCGGGGTCTGCGTGGCGAGGCTGCAGGAGCCGAAGCGATGCCCGTGACGTGCGGCACGGTGCAGGCCCATTGCAGGGTTTCGCCGATTCTCGTCCATGTTTGCCCAGCCAGGCTGCCGTCGTAGCGGGCCTTATCGGTGCGGTTCGTGGAATCGCAGTCGATTCGGAGGCAGACGGCATCCTGCGGGAGCGATACGGTCTCGATGTCCCGCGGTTCACCGGACCGGGCGCCGACCATGGCGATCGATCTGCGGCCCCGGTCACGGCATCGCACGTTGTTGGGGTCGGTGATCGGCGTTTCATCATATCCGTCGCGAATCAGCTCACCGGGGTGCCGGAGGCACAACCCTTCCTCAACGGCCTGCTGGCGCGCATGCATTGCGAGGGTCGGATGCCGAGCACTCACCGAATCTTGTAGCTGATGCTCATGCCGTCGCGTTTCTCCATTGACGCGCGGATGATCACGGTGTCGTAGTCCGGGCTGTTCTGGATGAAGTCGAGAAAGTCCTTCATCTCGCGCTCCGATTGGATCACGTTGTCGGCCACGATCACCGCGCCGGGCTTGAGCTTGGGCTCCAGGAGCTTGAAATACTTGAAGTAGTCGCGTTTGAGCGCATCGAGGAAAACGAAGTCGACGGGCCCCTCGATCGTGGGCAGTGTCTGGAGGGCGTCGCCCTCGATGACGGTCACCACGTCTTCCAGGCCGACCTTTTCCAGGTTCTCGCGGGTCGCCCGGACCATCCGGGGGTCGATGTCCAGCGTGTACAGGTGGCCGCCGGTCCGCTCGAAGGCGATCCCCATGTTGATCGCGCCGTATCCGGTGGCCGAGCCGACCTCGACGCCGCGTTTGGCGCCGCGGGCCTCGACGAGAATCCGCAGCACCATCGCGTCGCCCGGCGTCGTGTTCAGGCCCGTGCGGCGAAAGTCGCGAATGAACTGATCCCGAAACGCCTGCGTCTTCCGCGCATCCATGTCCGCCCCCATCGCCACGAGCACCACCGCCGTCACACCCACGACCCCCAGCCCCGCCATGATTCGCCTGCTTTTCATCCCACGCTCCCTTCGAGTTTCTAAAAACAGGAACTATCCCCCTCAGCGCCGCGGCGCATTGCCGCTCCACCAAAGGACCCTCGGTCCACCACGAGTAAAGGCAACTCAAGATGGAAGCCCGGAATGCAATATGTAGCCATTTCGTCCGTGCGTACACGGATAGCTGGACCTTAGCATATTTGTGACACGGGAATCGTGCAAGCAGGACCACTAATAGCCTCTGCGTACGCTTCCCGTCGCCTCAGGCTGGGCAACCCGTCCTCGTAAGCGGCCAAGAGCAAAGCCGAAGCAGAGATGGAGGTTATTCGGGTTCCGTTCTGTTCGGACTGAACAGCCAGGCCAACTAAACCGAACTTCTTGATAATAGCCGTTACGTCTTTGATTTGATACCCAATGACACGGTTGTCGAGTGCAGAATGGTACACGGTGAGGAATTCGTCGACCCGCTCGCGGACAACCGCTTCATCGGCGGTTTGGTAGATGATGCAATCTCCATGGGGGTTGTACCAAGGCTCGGGACGAAACTCCGGTTCTCCTGTGACGTATTCGTTCAGGAAGTGCTTTTCCATTTCAGACCTCGGTACCTATCTGTGCTTTTCCAGTCAATCGGGCATGAAGGGTCGTCCGATGCGGCAGGCTCAGCCCCATACTCGTAGACCCTTCTCAACGGGTTTACGTATACAGTAAACACTTTATTCTCCGGGAATGGGACGACCACGCCCGGCTTAATGTACCATTCCTCGGGCTTGCCCACGTAACACCAGCCGCCCTGATTGTACTTCCGAACCCCCCAGAAGATCCGCCTTGGGTTATCCAGTACGTGCTTGACGGCTCGAAGGTTCTCGTATCTAACCGGATTATACTTGTAGAACCGGGTGTACAGATCTGCAGGGATCTCAACCGTTATTCGAGGTCCCATCGGATTATCCGGATCGACTGTGTGGCACTTGTAGTTCGTCGGGCCGGTCACCAGAAGCCTCTACACATGAACCTTAGTTCTCAGCACCACTCGATTCCATGGGGGGCTTCCTGCCAAGGGGCCGCAGACCTCAACATGCCATCCTTCGCACCATCCATTCTACAACTTCCTTTCGGCAGAATCAAATATGGACCTTAAAAAACGATACCCCGCCTCTGCCAACGCCAACTCGTGGGCCTGGATGCCTTCTGGATTAGGGCAAGCGACCACATCACCCGCTTTTCTTAAAACCTCAATATTGATCAGGAATTGCCCTCCATACGTCTCATGTCTCCAGGCCCTTGGCGGCGCGGATTTTGGCCTCGATTTCGTTCATGAGGTCGGGGTTTTCGATCAGGTAGGTCTTGGCGTTTTCGCGGCCCTGGCCAAGGCGGGTGTCGCCGTAGTTGAGCCACGC
>DSDH01000536.1 GCA_011055475.1 Phycisphaerales bacterium
ACGTCGCTGACGTCGCCGATCCGCTCGTAGTCCTCCCGCGGGCCGAGAACCCATTCCTCGCCGCGCCGCAGGACCCGCCAGGGTTCGTCCTTGTCCAGCAGGGCCATGCCCGTCCGGTAGATGACGCCGGCGGCCGTCCCCCGAACGCCGTGATACAGGATCAGCCAGCCTTCGGGGATCTCGATCGGCTGGCACGCCAGCCCCACGCGCACTCCGTCCCAATACGCGTGACGCGTCCGCAACAGGATGCGGTGGTCGCCCCAGTGCTTCAGGTCCGGCGAGAGGCTCAGCCAGATGTGGGCCTCGCCCCGCACGATGGGCCGATGGATCAACGCAAAGCGCCCGTTGAACCGCCGCGGAAACAGACACGCGTCCTTGTCCTCCGGCGGCAGCATGGCGCCCAGCCGGGCGAACGTGCGGAAGTTCCGGGTGATGGCCAGCGACACCAGCGGGCCGCCCTCGCTGAAGGACACGTAGGTGATCGCGAACTGCTTTTGTTCTTCGAGCCAGACGACCCGCGGGTCCTCCAGGCCCCACCGCTCCTCCTGCGTGCCGTGGTCGGGCATCATCGTCGGCTCGGCATCGATCTGCCAGTCGGTCAGACCGTCCTTGCTTCGCGCCAACGTCAGATGCGAAAAGCCCCGCAGGTCCTCAACGCGGTTGAGCAGCACCACTTCCCCGTCCGTACGGATCGCCGCCGGATTGAATACGGAGTTGATGGGGTAAGGCCAATGCCTCGCCGTGAGGATCGGATTGCCCTCATAACGCTCAAACAACCCGGCCGCCAAATTTTGACGCGTAATCGTGTCCATGCACTCTCGTTCCTGGTCAGGTCACCAAAACCACTAATTCTAATTCAGCCGCCCCGCAATGCTACTCCAGTCCGGGCGTTTTTTTCAGGGTCTGAACCGACCGATCCCCTCCCGCGGGCGGGTACAGGGACGGCGGGTTTGCCGTTGCATACGTCCATCGCCGCCTCTACACTGTGCCTCCGGTTGCCCAGATGTGGCGATTCCCTGAACCGTCGGCAGGCCGCGGCGTAGGGGAAGGGACCCGATGGCCCTGTTGAGAGACCGGCGAATGCAAAACGTTACGATGGTTGGCGTTCTTTTGTTCAGTATGACCGCTGCGGCACCGGCCTGGACGGTGGACCTGCTGAATTATCAGGACCAGCACTCGGCGATTACGATCACGCTCGACGAGCAGGAGGATCGCCCCGTCCTGACGGCGCGTTTTCAAGGGACGGACGATCTGCATTACTATGCCCGGTCGGAGACCGCGCCCGCGCCGGGGCTGGAGCTGAAACTCGCCGCGGAGGCCGAGGGTGTTGCATTTGGATCGGCCGTGTTCCCGCCCTGGGAACTCTTTTACGACAAAGGCCTCGAAAAGAACATCGAGGTCTACATGGGAGACTTCGAGGTGCGGATTCCGATCACCTCCGAATTGCCGGATGCGCCCTTCACCACGCAGGTCACTATCGAGGGCATCGCCTGCACCAGCGAGATCTGTCTGCCGCCGTTCGCCAAGACCCTGGCCGTACGGGTCAGCCCTGCCGAGGGCACCGTCAGCCTGGTCGAGGAGGGCACCCCATCGCCACCCGGCCCCGGCACTTCGGCATCCGAGACTCCCGGGGCGACCGAGGACGCGGCCGACCTGGACAATCAGGCCTTGGCCGGGCTGCTGGCCGACTGGAATGAGAGTTCGCTCGGCCGAACCGACCGCACGGCGGCCTTCTATTTCGTGCTGGCGATTCTGGCCGGGCTGAGCATCAACATCATGCCGTGCGTCTTGCCCGTGCTGCCCTTGATTATCATGCGGTTGGTCGCTCAAGGCCGCGAATCGTCGGGCCGACGACTGGTGCTGGGCGGGGCCTTCTGCCTGGGCATCGTGGGTTTCTTCGCCGCGTTCGCCGCGCTGGCGGTCGTTATCCGTATGACGACCGGCGCCGTGATTGATATCAATGACCTGTTCCGCACACCCGCGGCGGTCATCGCGCTGTTTCTGTTGATTGTCTTTTTCGCGCTCGTGTTCCTGGACGTCATCACGATCACGCTGCCGGCGTCGTTGGCCGGCGGCCAGCCCGAGCGTCCGGGCCTGGCCGGATCGATCGGCATGGGCTTCTTCGCGGGGCTCCTGAGCACGCCCTGCAGCGGCGCCTTGCTCGGCGCGGTCCTGGTGTGGGCCCAGACCCAGCCGCCGGCGGTCGGCGCCGTGGCGATTATTCTGATGGGCGTGGGGATGGCCTTACCTTACGCGGTGCTCGTCGCCGTGCCGGCGTGGCTTAACCGTCTGCCCAAACCGGGGGCATGGATGGACATTTTGAAGAAGACCGGTGGCTTTTTGCTGCTGGCGATCGCGGTCAAGTTCGCCCTATCCGGTCTGGACAAGGACCGGCTGATCAACGTGCTGCTCTTCGCGGTGATCTTCGGCTTTTGCCTCTGGATATGGGGCGGATGGGTGAGCTACGCCACACCGAGCCGGCGCAAGTGGACGATCCGCCTGATCGCCGTCCTCCTGGCTGTGGCGTGCGGGTTCTGGTTGCTGCCCAGCGCCCCGGCCTCCAAGGTGCCCTGGCAGCCATACGGTCGCGCGGCCATCGCCCAAGCGCTGGAGGATGGCCGCGGCGTGGTCATCAAGTTCACCGCCGATTGGTGCACCAACTGCAAGGTCGTGGACAAGCGGGTCTATCACGATCCGGCGGTGGTGCGCCTGATCGAGCGAAAGAATCTCCTGGCGATCGAGGCCGACACGACGCGGCGCGGCTGGCCTGCGACGGTCGATCTGGACGCGATCTTCGGCGAGGCCGGCAACGTGCCCGTCACGGTCCTGTTGGAGCCACGAAGCAAGGTCTACACGAAGCTACGCGGCATCTTCTCGCCGGAGCGATTCATCGAGGCCGCCGAGGCCTTGCCGTGACCCGTTCGGCATGAGGTCCTATGAAGAAGACGATGAAGACGAAGACAGCAACGTCCACCACGACGAAGAAGACCGCTACGACGACCGGGGCCAAGGCCACCGCGAAAGCCAAGGCGGCGGGTCCCTCTGTCGACAAAGAGCAGGCACGCAGTCGGGTGGAGAAGATCATGCCCATCCTGGCCAAGGCCTACCCGAACGCCACGATCGCGCTGCGCCATGAGAATCCGTTTCAGTTGCTCGTGGCGACGATTCTCTCCGCCCAGTGCACCGATGTGCGGGTCAATGAAGTCACACCGGGGTTGTTTCGCAAGTACCCCGGCCCGGCCGACTTCGCGCGTGCCCCGCTGGCCCAGATCGAGGAGGACATCAAGAGCACCGGCTTTTACCGCAACAAGGCCAAGAGCATCCAGGCCGCCAGCCGCAAGATCATCGAGGAGTTCGACGGCCGGGTTCCGGCGGACATGGAATCGCTGTTGACCCTGCCCGGTGTCGGCCGCAAGACCGCCAACTGCATCCTGGGCAACGCCTTCGGCGTTCCCGGTATTACATGCGACACGCACGTGATCCGCCTGAGCCGCCGCCTGGAGCTCAGTGCGCACAGCGACCCGGTCAAGCTCGAATTCGATCTGATGGAGATCGTGCCGCAGCGCAAGTGGGGCGGCTGGACGATGTTCAGTCATTACCTGATCTGGCACGGGCGGCGGGTGTGCAAGGCCCGCAAGCCCGCCTGCGATCAATGTCCGATAAGCGCGTATTGCCCCAGTGCTTTTCAGGTGGACCGCTGATTCCGTTCAGGCCGCCCCGCCGTCTGGCCGATGAAACGGCGATGCGCCGACGTTTACAGAAATGACAAGAAGGGCCCGTTCTTGTGGCCCGTGCGTTTGTCAAGGGATTGTAAGCCGTTCAAGGCTCAATAACGAGAGGAACGATGACGACCAATAACGCAATGCCCGCGGAGGAGCCCTGGCGGATCTTCCGGATCATGGCCGAATTCGTCGAGGGCTTCGAGGAGTTGTCCATCGTCGGCCCGGCCGTGTCCATCTTCGGCTCGGCCCGAACCGAGCCGGGCACCGAGTGCTATGAGCTGGCGCGGCGGACCGCCCAGGAGGTGGCCAAGGCGGGCTTTGCCGTCATCACCGGCGGCGGGGGCGGGATCATGGAGGCCGCCAACAAGGGGGCCCACGAGGTCGGCGCCGAAAGCATCGGGCTGAACATCGAGCTGCCTCAGGAACAGGCCCCCAATTCCTACCAGACCATGTCGCTGCACTTTAGATATTTCTTCTGCCGCAAGGTGATGTTCCTCAAGTACGCCCAGGGATTCATCGTCTTCCCCGGCGGGTTCGGCACGATGGATGAGTTGTTTGAGTCGCTGGTGCTGATCCAAACGCTCAAGCAGGCCCAATTCCCGGTGATCCTCATGTGCGGCGAATATTGGCAGGGGCTGCTCGACTGGATCGAAAAGACCATGCTTGAGAAACACGGCTACATCAACGCCGAAGACCTGCATGTCTACACCGTCGTCGACGACCCCGCCGAGGCGGCCCGGATCATCCGGGAGTTCCACGAGTCCGACAAGCAGGGCGGCCTCAGCGAGCCGCCCGGTCTGCGCCGCAACGGTGCCGCCCGACGAATCAACTGAAGACCTCCGCATCACAGGAGGCCCAACGGTCAGCGGGCGGGAGGATTTGTCCTGCGGGCCTTTCCCGTAATACTTGCATTCTACTGGCGTCTATACGTATGGCCGTGAGAGATGCCCCTGAGAAAGGACCGTAGGCATGAAACACATGGTGTTTAGTTTAATGACGTTTTGCCTGTGTTTGGCGGGCTGTCGGTCCGAGAGCCCAGTCGAATCCTATGGGACCGACGTGATCACCGTCAGCGGCGATTTCGAGCGGGAAGTAGGCATCGCGCTGGTCGAAGTGCATCGCCGGATGGCCAACTGGATTCAGAAGGCCGATGGCACCCAAACCGATCCTACGTACAAGGCGGGGTCCCATACATGGCGGTCCGGCAAGGGGTCCGACGAAGAACCCCAGAAGACCTGCAGCCGGGGCTACGTGGAGTTTACCACCGCCGACGGCGAACCCGTCCGCATCGAGACCATCGCCCCTTCGGGCAAGGCCATTCTTATCCTGCTGAAGGCTGAGCGCGAGGAGACCCTCGCGCGACTCCACAATCTGCTCGTGGAAGACCTGCAGTCCCGGTGTGCCGCCCCATAGTCGCACCCCGACGGGTGGGGCGCACGCAGCAAGACGTTCAGGCAAACTCGCCCAAGGTCTCACGGTAGTGGCGCAGCAAAGTTTCTTTACGCGGTCCGCCGAGATGCTCCCAGGGCAGGATCTCGTCGGTGTCGAAACACCGTTGAGCGGCGGCATCCAGGTCCATGCCGTGGACGCCAAAGGCCCGCCGCCAGCGGTCGATATCGAAGCACTCATCCCACAAATCGAACCGCGCCCCGTCCCGCCAGGCCGTTTCGACGACGTCCGCCAGTCGCCGGTCGCCCCTGCCCATGGCCGACTCCAGAACGCTGCGGCGGATATCGTGAAACTTGAGCGTCACGAACCGGGCCCGCAACCGCCGCTTGCGATCCAACAGGAGCCTTCGCGCCCGCTCGAAGTAGGCCCCATCCCGCTGGCCGAGCCATTGAAAGGGCGTATGCGGCTTGGGCACCAGCCAACTGACCGCCGCGTTGACCTCGGCGATGCGCCCGTCCACGTCCCGCCGACGCTCGCCGACCGCCATGGCCAGGTCCACGATCCGCACGACGTCCTCTTCTGTCTCACCGGGCAGGCCCACCATGAAGTAGAGCTTGACGCGGCGGAACCCCACGCGATAGGCCGCCTCGACCGCCGCCAGCAGATCCTCGTCGCGCAGGGGCTTGTGGATGATCCGGCGGAGGCGCTCGCCGGCGGCCTCGACCGCGATGGTCAGGCCACTCTTGCGCACCGAGGTCATCCCCTCGGGCACCAGCTTAAGCTCTTCCTGTACCCGCAGGCTGGGGATCGAAAGCCCCACGTGCCGCGGCTCGAACTCGGCCCGCAGCCGTTCGACCAGCTCGGGCAGGTGCGGGTAATCACCCGTGGATAGGCTCAGCAGGCCGATCGTATCCAGCCCCGTCGCGGCGTACTGCGTGCGGGCGATTTCGACGATCCGGTTAACACTGCGAAAGCGGACCGGCCGCCGACAGTAGCTGGCCTGACAGAAGCGGCATCGGCCTGGGCAGCCCCGCATCACCTCGATGCTGATCCGGTCGTGGACCGGCTCGACGTGCGGCACAATCGGCCGGTCCGGCACGGGCGCGGCCTCGAGATCTTCGACAACCGCGTTCTCGAAGCGCGTGCGCAGGCCGGGTTCCATGGGATCGAAGGAGAT
>DSDH01000696.1 GCA_011055475.1 Phycisphaerales bacterium
GAACGGCCGATCACGTCTACGGCCCTACGGTGGTGGAACTGCCCAACGGGGACCTGCTGGCGGCGTGGTTCCAGGGCTCGGGCGAGCGATGGGCCGCTGACGTGGTCATCATGGGGGCGCGGCTGCCGCGCGGCGGGCGGACGTGGAGCCAGCCCTTCCTCATGGCCGATGTGCCGGGCTTCCCCGACATCAACCCGATCCTTTTCCTGGATGGGCGGCAGCGTCTTTGGCTCATGTGGTATACCGTGATCGCCAATCAATGGGAGACCTCTCTGCTCAAGTACCGCATCAGCACCGACTACGATGGGCAGGGGCCGCCGGTGTGGACCTGGCAGGAGGTGTTGCACGTCAAGCCCGGCGACCCGGCCGAGCGGGGCATCCAGCCCGAAGATCGCTTCGTTCGTTCGGTGGATCGGCAGGTGGAGGCGTATGGGAAATACCTGTTGGAACTCGCGCGACTGCACGAATTTGGGACGGCTGACGAGGTCCGCACGGCCTGGCAGGAGTGGAGCCGGCAACTCATGGCCAAGGCCCGGGGCGAGGACATGGTCCGCAAGGGCATTCTGGTCGATTCTGCCGGGCAGAGGACCGAGGCGATGCTGGGGTATCCTTACTTTCGGCGTATGGGCTGGCAAACAAAGAACAAGGCCATCCTCCACGATCGTGGGCGGCTGATCGTGCCGTTGTACTCGGATGGATTCAGCTTTTCGCTCATGGCCATCACGGAGGATGGCGGCCGGACCTGGTGGTTCAGCGAGCCGCTGGTCGGGGCCGGGAACATCCAGCCGAGCATCGCACGCCGGGCGGATGGCACCCTGGTCGCTTATATGCGTGACAACGGCCCGCCTCCCCAGCGGCTGCACGTCAGCGCATCCGCCGACGGGGGCCTGACGTGGAGCCCGGTCCGCGACAGCGGGTTGCCGAACCCCGGATCGGGGGCCGATATCGTGACCTTGGCCAACGGTCATTGGGTTCTGGCGTACAACGATACCGAGGAGGGGCGACGCCGCCTGGCCGTGTCGCTGTCGATGGATGAAGGTAAGACGTGGCCCTTTACGCGCTATCTGGAGAACGACCCGCGCGAGGCGTCCGTGGCCACCCAAAGCCACTATCCGAGCATTATCCAGGGCCGCGGCGGCGAGTTGCACGTGGTCTACAGTTATCATCGCAACGATCAGCCCGACACCCCAGCCAAGACCATTAAATACGTCCGGTTCGATGAGGCCTGGATCCGCGCCGCCCCGTAGCCGCCATCCCGACATGGGATGCACACCCTACTTGCACCGGCGGGCCACCGCCTGACCGAAGTCCACACGAACTTGGCTGGGCCATCTCCCAAGGCGGAGTGGTCGTCGGCAAGCGAGGGGCCGACACTATGTCCTACGGGGTTAATGCCTGAGCGGGGTTTTTGCTTGTATCGGCGTGCAGGGAACGGTTCAATGGGCGGCAAAGGTACACCGCGAAAGGGAGGACAGACCATGACCGTGATCGACTTTCTCAAGCAGGCGAAGGTGGCGTACGAGGTGCTGGAGCATCCGGCGGCGTTCACGGCCCAGCAGGTTGCGGCCGTGGAGCACGAGCCGGGGCGGTTTGTCGCCAAGGCCGTGATCGTCAAGGCCGACGGCGAGCCCGTCATGTGCGTGGTGGCCGCCCCGCGGAAGGTGGACCTGGAGAAGGTCCGGGCCCATCTGGGGGCAGGTAAGGTCGAATTGGCCGAGGAAGCGGAGCTGGGCCGCCTTTTCCCGGATTGCGAGCTGGGGGCCGAGCCGCCGATCGGCAGGATGTACGGGGTGCGCACCCTCATCGACCGGAGCCTGGAATCGGCCGACCACGTGGTCTTCGCGGCGGGCTCGCACGAAAAGGCCGTTCGGATGGCCATGCCGGACTACCGCCGTGTCGTTGAGGGCGAAGCGGCCAACGTGAGCGTGTAGCCCACCGGCGTGTCATCCTCGTCGGGCGGCGCTCAGTCGGACAGACGGATGCCGACGGGCTTGCCGGTCGGGTTCAGCATCCGGTCCAGGGCGGTACGGGCCGCCTCGAAGTGGGGGTGTTGCTCCAGAATCCGGCGGTACTGGGCGACGGCTTCGTTAGTACGGCCCGACTGCGCCAGGGCGTGGGCTAGGCAAAGCCGAAAGTGCGGCCGATTGGGGAAGCGATCCACGACGAAGCCGATATGCTCGGCGGCTTTGACGTAGCGCTGCAACTGGTACAGTCGCGTCGCGTAGTTGTACCGCAGGTGCCAGTCGTCCGGATGGGCGGCGATGGCGGCGCGGTAGGTCTCCATCGCTTCCTCGAGCCGGGCCTGATCGAGCTTGGCCATGGCTTGGTCGATGGCCTGCTGTGCCCGGGCCTGGCGCTCGGCGTGGTCAAGCTGACCTGGGAACGGGGGCCGGGCCATCATCTGGATCATGGCGGCGGCGGTATTAACCTCGTCCCACGGGGTGTAGGCCAGGCGGGCGGCACATTGGTCGCGGCTCAGGGGCTCCAAGGCACCGGTCGGCTCAATGGAACGAACCCGTTGAATCAGGCCCACGGCCTGCGTGAAGATCATCCGGGCCAGCTCATGGTCCCCCTCGAACGATGGGTGCACGTGGTCGCGGAAGGCCTCGTTGCCGGGGATGCCATCGGGACACAGCGGTGATTCGGCCAGGAGCTTCTCGGCATCGAGAAGCCGAACGTGGGGGTGTTCGATATCGGCTACGGCCCGGCGCATGATCTCATTAAGGGTGGAATCGGCACGGAACTGCAACGCATCGTAATCGCGGGCCAAGGTATAGTGGTCGTATGCCTCGGCGGTCCTGCCCGCGGCCAACAGACACCGGGCCGTGCGGAAATGGAGGTCGGCATATTCCGGGTCGATCACCAGGGCCCGCCGGTAGGCGTCACACGCAGCGGGCCAGTCCTGTCGTTTTTCAAGCTCGATTCCCTGGCTGTAGGCGGCCTGCCACGCCTCAAGCTCGTTTCGCGTCAGGTCCGGCCGGTGCAGCGAGGCCAGGGGCGGGCAGTCCCGCAGGTTGACCGGCACCGTGAGGACCAACACCGCGGCGCCGCTCTGGGTGGTGGCTTGGCAGATCCGCGAGAGATTGGTCTGAAAATTGTGGTAGACGGGTTGCCGGCGCGGATCGCTGCGGGCGACTTGATGCTCCCGGAAGAACTCCATTGTCTGGGGTTCCCTCTTGGTCCGGGGCGCATCAGGAGGGCCGTTGATCGCGATCGCCATGGCTTGGCAGACGCGGGTGGTCTTGAGCCGGTGCAGTGAGGGGATCAGGGCCGGGTGCCGGGCCAGGAAACTCTCGGGTCCATAGAGGCCGCAGATTTCGTTGTTGCCCATGTAGACGACGAAAAGATCGACCTCCAGGGGCGCGCATTGCCGGGCTATGGGGACGATCATGTGGGAGTTGATGCCCCGGATCGCGGCGTTGACGACCTCAATACGCTGATCGGGGTAGGCGGCTTCGAGCATGGCCTGCAGGATACGGGCAAAGCCGAAGGCCGGGTCGGGCGTGCCCATGGCGGCCGATTCGCCCAGGACGACGACGCGGAGGGTCTGTGGGGGCTTGGCCCGGGCCAGAAGGCAGGGATCGGGCGAGCCGGGCGGCGTGCGATGGTAGAACCACACGAAGCGGTCGTTCGTGGTGACGATTCCGGGCTTGGCCGTCTCAATGAAAAAGGCCGAATCAGAGCCGAAGCCTGCCAGCCGGAGGGCGATTTCGGCCACAGAAAAGACCAGCAGCGGGACACCCACGGCCAGACCCAGTCGGACCAGCCAGGCCCGTTTGCCATGGAAAAGGCGACTGCCGAGTGCCACATTGGGGAGCGAACTGGTGGCGGACCTGATGCTCGTCCCCGCACCGCTGGCGCGAAGATGACCCCGTTTCGTCCTTCTCCTGCTCCTGGCCACGGTTCGGTTCTCGAAGGGTAGCGCTCGGTGGTCCGCCGGGGATCCCGCACCTGCACAGGTCCGACTGATCCGCCCCCTGACATGGCGGACGTCCGAGAACCGCTTTGCGACGAGTCCATCCTATCCACCCCGAATGGCGTGGTCAAGCCTCTGTCGGGGTTTCTTCTTATAGAAGCGCCTTGGGGTTCGGCGGGGCTTTTTTTGAATTTTTTGGTTTTTTTGGGTTTGCAGGCAGCCGTCTGCGTGGCTATACTCCCGTTTTTGCGATAGCCCCAAGCGTAGGAAATCCCTACAGTTCGCATGTAGCCGAGGCGCCGGGGCGGTGTTTCCTGAGCCGGGACTCGGTGGGGTAGGGGCGTTTTGGGCCGCTGCTGCTGTAGCTCAGCCGGTAGAGCGCGTCCTTGGTAAGGACGAGGTCACGGGTTCAAATCCCGTCAGCAGCTCAGTGACAGCCATAGGGAGCGCACGGGCCCGAGGCGGTGGGAACGTCGGAGTGTACCTTAGCACATAGTCAGGTCAGAGCAGAATTAAGGACTGAGCAGGACATTGATGGCCAAAGTGCCAGGAGGTTACTGAGCAATGGCAAAGGCGGTATTCGAGCGGACGAAGCCCCACGTCAACATCGGGACGATTGGACACATTGACCACGGCAAGACCACGTTGACCGCCGCGATCACGATGCGGTTGGCGCACAAGGCCGGGAAGGGAAACATCAAGAAGTTCGATGAGATCGACAACGCGCCCGAGGAGAAGGAGCGCGGCATCACGATCAATACGGCTCACGTCGAGTACGAGACCGAGAAACGTCACTATGCCCACGTGGACTGTCCGGGCCACGCCGACTACGTGAAGAACATGATCACCGGGGCCGCCCAGATGGATGGGGCGATTCTGGTGGTGGCGGCCAGCGATGGCCCGATGCCGCAGACGCGGGAGCACATCCTGTTGGCCCGTCAGGTGAACGTGCCTCGGATCGTGGTGTTCCTGAACAAGGTGGACCAGGTGGACGACCCCGAGCTGCTGGACCTGGTGGAGATGGAGCTTCGGGAGCTGCTGGACAAGTACGAGTTTCCGGGCGACGAGATTCCGATTATCAAGGGCTCAGCCCTGGCCGCGATGGAGTCCGAGGGCAAGGACGACGCGGCGTGCGCGTGCGTCGACGAGCTGATGGCGGCGGTCGATGAGTACGTGCCCGTTCCCGAGCGGGCGGTGGATCAGCCGTTCCTGATGCCCGTGGAAGACGTGTTCAGCATCAAGGGTCGCGGCACCGTGGGCACGGGGCGCGTCGAGCGGGGCGTCGTCAAGGTCGGCGACCAGGTGGAGGTCGTCGGGCTGTCCGATGAGGTTCGCAAGACGACCGTGACGGGCGTGGAGATGTTCAACAAGACGCTGGATCAGGGCCAGGCGGGGGACAACATCGGCATCTTGTTACGGGGTGTGGAGAAGAAGGATCTGGAGCGCGGTCAGGTGGTCGCGGCGCCGGGAAGCATTACGCCGCACACGAAGTTTATCGCGGAAGTCTACGTGTTGACGAAAGAGGAAGGCGGGCGGCATACGCCCTTCTTCCCGGGTTACCGCCCACAGTTCTTCTTCCGGACGACGGACGTGACCGGCGAAGTCAAGATGATTCAAAGCCGCGAGGGCAAGGCGGTCGAGATGTGCATGCCTGGCGACAACATCGAGATGGAAGTGGAAATCATCTCGAAGATCGCGATGGAAGAGGGGCTGCGGTTCGCCATTCGGGAAGGCGGCCGGACAGTCGGCGCCGGCGTGGTGACGAAAATCCTCGAGTAGGGCGATCGAACACAAAGTCAGGTGCCGCCGGCGCGGCCGGCGGCGCCCTTTTTTGAGCCTCTTGGCGTGGTGTGGCGGCGCCAGGGGTGTCTGTGTTTCTGAGGCGAGGGCATCATGGCCAAGGCGCAGAAGCGGGAATACGTGTGGCTGGAGTGCAAGGACTGCGGCAGCCGGAATTACCGGACGGAGGTCAACGTCCAGGGCGGCACGCCGAAGCTGGAGCTCAAGAAGTTCTGCAAGGCCGAGCGCAAGCGGACGGTGCACAAGATACGGCGCAAGTAGGCGGTCATAGGTCAGTAGCTCAATTGGCTAGAGCAGCGGTCTCCAAAACCGCAGGTTGGGGGTTCGAGTCCCTCCTGACCTGGTGACGGATCCAATGGGCAGGACGCACGATGGCCGTGGGTGGGCGGCCCGGAATCACGGTGACGCATGGAATTGAAGATCTACAAACGGGGCCAGGCAGCGTATACGCGGTTGTTCACCGCGCTGACGGTGTTCTTCATCGTGGCGGTCGGATGC
>DSDH01000284.1 GCA_011055475.1 Phycisphaerales bacterium
ATCAGATCCGGCTGCACCTGGCCAACGCAGGGTGGCCGCTGGCCATCGACCCCTTGTATGGATCCGGCGGCCCCCTGCTGCTGTCGCAATTCAAGCCCGGCTACCGGCACAAGCCCGACCGCCCCGAAGCACCACTGATTGACCGGCTCACGCTGCACAGCTACAGCCTGGAGTTCCGCGATGAGGACATATGCCGGGCGGGTCCGATGATCGCCCCACCTGAGCGCAAGTTTGCCGCCACGATCAAGATGCTGGCCAAGCACGGCCCCAAGGGGCCAAATCCTGTGGAAGGCCCCGATATCATCGAGCACCTCCTGAGCGGGCGAGTTCTGGACAACTGAAGCGGCCACGTCAGGCCAAAGACCGGTCAATCCCAGGAAACCACCTGCCATCTTGGCAGGAAGATGCGAATGTGTTTTGTTCAAATCCTTTTCCAATAAGGTTTTACGATCCGATTCGAAGTGGGGCACAGGATTTGCGTTGTTCTTGGAGTGTGAGCTAAGCCTGATTGGCAGAAGGATACAATAATGCGATTCGACAAGTTTACCATGAAGGCCCAAGAGGCGATTGCGACGGCCCAGCAGACGGCCATGGCGCAGTCGCATACGGTGGTCACGCCACTGCACCTGCTCAGCGCGCTGTTGAGCGACGGCGAGGGGCTGGCGGTGATGATTCTCAAGAAGATCGGCGCCAACGTGCCACGCTTGCAGGGCATGGTCGCCGGGGAGCTGAAGCGTCTGCCCACGGGCACGACGGATAGCGCGATCATGCCGGATGCGACGTTCGGGCAGGTGGTGCTCGAGGCCCAGAACCGCGCCGAGAAGATGCAGGATGAGTATCTCAGCGTCGAACATCTGCTGTTGGCGCTGGCCCACGTCAAGAGCCAGGCCAAAGAGGTTTTGAGCGTCAATTCGATCACCCCGGAGCTCATCGAGAAGACCGTCAAGGAGCTTCGCGGCGGTCAGAAGGTGACGACGGACAGCCCGGAGAGCCAGTTCAAGGCGTTGGAGCGATACGGCATCGACCTGCTGGAGCTGGCCCGTCGCGGAAAGCTCGATCCGGTGATCGGTCGCGAGGAGGAGATCCGCCGGTGCATGCAGGTGCTCAACCGGCGCACGAAGAACAACCCCGTGCTGATCGGTGAGCCCGGCGTGGGCAAGACCGCGATCGTGGAGGGCCTGGCCCAGCGGATCGTCACCGGGGACGTGCCCGAGGGGCTCAAGAACAAGCGGGTCGTAGCCCTCGATATGGGGGCTCTGATCGCGGGCACCAAGTACCGTGGGGAGTTCGAGGACCGGTTCAAGGCGGTGCTCAAAGAAGTAACCTCGGCTGAGGGGACGATCATCCTGTTCATCGACGAACTGCACACCATCGTCGGCGCGGGCAAGACCGAGGGGTCGGTCGACGCGGGCAACCTGCTCAAGCCGTCGCTGGCCCGCGGCGAACTGCGGTGCATCGGCGCGACCACCATCGGCGAGTACCGCAAGTACATCGAGAAGGACGCGGCCCTGGAGCGGCGTTTTCAACCGGTTGTCGTCGATCCGCCGGACGTGGGGGAGACTATCGCCATTTTGCGTGGCCTCAAGGACCGGTACGAAACGCACCACGGGGTACGGATCACGGATTCGGCGCTGGTGGCGGCCGCGACCCTGTCGAACCGGTATATCACCGACCGCTTTCTGCCGGACAAGGCGATCGACCTGATCGACGAGGCCGCCTCGCAGTTGCGGATCGAGAACGATTCGCTGCCGGCCGAGTTGGACGATCTGCGCCGGCGGATCATGCAGTTGGAGATCGAGCGCGAGGCCCTTCGCAAGGAGACCGACAAGGCCAGCGCCGACCGATTGCACCGCTGCGAGAAGGAGCTCGCTCAATGGAAGGAACAAAACGCCTCTCTGACGGCCAAATGGGAGGCCGACAAGTCGGAGATCGACAAGGTCAAGCAGCTCAAGGAGCAGATCGCCCAGGTGCAGACCGAGTTCGAGCAGGCCCAGCGACGGGGCGAGCTCGAGAAGGCGGCCCGGCTCAAGTACGGCACGCTGGCCGATCTGCACAAGGCGTTGGCCGCAGCCGAGGAGACCCTGGCGCGATCCAACGGCGGCATGATGATCCACAACGAGGTGACCGAGGAGATGGTCGCCCGCGTGGTCAGCAAGTGGACGGGGATCCCCGTGTCGAGGCTGGTAACCGGCCAGCGTGAGCGGCTGTTGAATATGGAGGACGAGATCCGCACCCGCGTCGTCGGCCAGGACGAGGCCGTGGCGGCCGTGTGCAACGCCGTGCGACGCAACCGGGCCGGGCTGGGTGACCCGAACCGGCCGATCGGGGTGTTCCTGTTCCTCGGCCCGACCGGCGTGGGCAAGACCGAGTTGAGCAAGGCCCTGGCCGAGTTCCTGTTCAATGATCCCAACGGCATGGTGCGGATTGACATGAGCGAGTTCATGGAGCCGCACTCGGTGGCCCGGTTGATCGGCGCCCCGCCCGGCTACGTGGGGTACGAGGAAGGCGGCAAGCTCACCGAGGCCGTCCGGCGAAAGCCCTATTCGGTAGTGCTGCTCGACGAGATCGAAAAGGCCCATCCGGACGTGTTCAACGTCCTGTTGCAGGTCTTCGACGATGGACGGCTGACGGACGGCAAGGGTCGCACCGTCGACTTCAAAAACACGGTCATCATCATGACCAGCAACTTCGCCAGTGATCTCATCCGCCAGATCAGCGAGAGCAAGGGGCAGGACTGGGAGATCGAGGCGCGGGTCAAGGACGCCCTGCGGCAGAACTTCAAGCCGGAGTTTCTGAACCGTATCGACGAGACGATCGTCTTTCACATGCTCACGCGCGAGCACCTGGCGCAGATCGTCGAGATTCAGTTGCAGCAGTTGGCCCGACGGCTCGAGGCGCGGCACCTGAAGGTCGAGTTCACCGAGGAGGCCAAGGCGCAACTGATGAGTCAGGGCTATGACCCGGCTTATGGGGCCCGACCGCTCAAGCGGGTGATCCAGCAGCGGATCGAGAATCCGTTGGCCACGGAATTGATCGCCGGGCGCTTCAACGATGGGGATACGATCCGCGTGGACGCGGACCCGCATCAGTTCCTGTTCGAGAAGGTGGCCTGAGTCCCGTCGGCGGCCTACTTCAAGGTGATCTCCCGGATGACCAGGCCTTGGGGCTGCGGCTGGGTGCAGCGGATCCGCACCGCCTTGAGGGTCTTGCCCTGGACGGCGGCCTGAGCCCGGCCATTCTCAAAGTCGGCGACCTTCTCGAACGTGGTGCCGTCGGTAGAAACCTCTAACACGCCCCCCGCCAAGGCGAAGGGGCTCAGTTGCTCGCCCCCGGTGGTGACGTCGATCTGCTGAACGGGCTGGGCCTGGTCCAGGCTGACCGTGAAGGTCGCATCGGCCGGGACCGCTTGAGCCGACCAGAAATAGCTTCCCTCGTTTCCGTCGAAGGCCCGCTCGGGAACATAGCCCTGGTAGGTCTGCATCGTCGTGCTGATTTGGGCGGGATGCGCCAGGCTGGGCGGCGGTGGGAACAACTGGGCGATCAGTCGACGAAGGCCTTCGGCGACCTCGCTGTCCGGCGCGGCGGCTAAGGCCTGCTCAAGGGCCTGCTTTTCCTCCGCGGACCGCTGCAGGAAGTGCAGGGCGTGGGCCCGGGCATAGTGGGCCTGTTGGGTCTGCTCGCCGTTGAGCGTCAGGGTCTTGAGCATATCGTCGAGAAGCTCCAGCGCCTTGGTGTAGTCCTGCCTGGCCAGCGCGTTTTCCACGTCACCGAAGCTCTTGCGAACGATATACTTGTTCCTGAGCCCGGCCGCATTATCCGGGTCGAGCTGAACGATCTGGTCGATCTGCTCGGTATAAAACTGATTAGCCAGACTCGGTTCCAGCAATTCCAACGCCGCATCCAGCCGCTTGGCCTTCTCGAGGGGATCGGTCAGGGTCGCCGCTTTGGCCAGCAGTTCCTGGACTTTGAGACCGGTTTCCCGAAGCTCCTTCAGGTGCGTCAGATAGGGCTCGACGCCCCCTTCGCGGTAACCGGTCGCGGCATAGGGGCGACCGGCGGCATCCGTGAGAAGGACCGTCGGGTACCCTTCGATCCGGTAGTGCTCGGCCAAACGGGCATTCTGTTGGCGTATCTCCGGACTGAGCTTCTGGGCGTCCTGGGGGTAATCCAGATTCACCAGCACGAAGTGCTTGCCGGCCTGCCTGCGGAACTCCTCTTTGCCGAAGACCTCGGCATCCAGCCGGATGCACCAACCGCACCAATCCGACCCCCCGAAGTTGATCAACAGATGCTTTTTCTGGGCGGCGGCCTTGGCCTTGGCGGCCTCGAAGTTCATCGTCCACTCGTTGTCGGCGATCTGCACGGGTTTTGGCTTGGGCGGAACGTCCTGCTCACGCACGACGCGCTTGGGGTCGGCCGGCGGCTGGCCCGACCGCTCTGCCTGGGACGGCTGGGACGTGTCAGATGCCTGGGTTTGTTGGTCGATGGCGGATTGACCCTGCGGAGCCGCAGCGGTCTCGCCGCTGGGTTCGGCGGTCTGTTCCGCGGGCGCGGCGGTTTGGTCGGTTGGCTCCGTGGGGCTCGTCGGCTCGGCGGGTTTCTTACGACAGCCGCCGCAAACCACGATCAACATCATAACCAGACCGGTCACGGTCAAGATTCGCATCGTTTTCATGGACTTCTCCTGTCGCTTTACTAAGGGCCGTCCGTGGACGACGGGTCAACCGACGGGTATTGCCACCCCCGACCCTTTCGGCACATCCGAAGAGTCTGATGATGGTGAACTTGTCCCTATCTTTTATACGGCCGATCCGGCCGATGCAATACACTTTTTCTCCCCCTGCAAGGCAGGCTCATACCCGGCGACGCAGGCGGCCTTGACACCGATTGGTGCTTTACGTTGCCGCGTCCCAGAACGCCGTCACGGGACCCGTCGGTCCGTGCACGGGGTCTTGCCGCGGCAGGCCGACGGCCCGAATACGCTCATCGGCGCCGGGTCGCTCGCCCGGCCGCCCGTAGCACATGTCGGGTTTCTGGCCCTTGGGATAGGCTCCCACCACCTCGAAATCGTTCGAGGCGTCCAGGCACTTGTGGGCGACGCCGGCCGGCACGAGAACCACGTCGCCGGCCTGGACCTCAAGCTCGTAGCCGTCCGGGCCGCCAAACCGGACCCGCCCTGTGCCCCGCGAGACGCCCAGCACTTCGTGAGCGGTGCTGTGGTAGTGATGAAAATCGTAGATGCCGTTGACCCAGCAGCCCGTCCAGCCATGACCGGTGAAAAGCCGCCGGAAATGGGCGGCCATATCGCCCACGTCCGAGCCGACGACCCCCGCGTAGACGATCAGAGGCAGCGCCTCGTTGTTGGGAAAGACCGTATCCGCATTTAGAAACACGAGTTCCACGCCCGGGAAGGACGGCACCCGCTTGCTGCGTGCACAAGACCGGTGTTTCTTGGATTCGGCCATTCTGTTACTCTCCAACGCGACAGCTCACGCAATCGGACAACCGAGTCCCGCCCTGCGTGTGTCGCCGGCGGCATTGTACATCGGGGCGCGTGTCCGGCCAACATCGTACCTGCCGCAGCGGTGACATCGACGGCCTCAGGGCAAAAAACGCCAAAAACCCCTTGCAGCCTCGTCCGACAGGATTAAAATCGCGTATAAATGCGGGTGTAGCTCAGTGGTAGAGCGTCACGTTGCCAACGTGAATGTCGTGGGTTCAAGTCCCATCACCCGCTCTTTTCGTGGTGTCGGCGGCCATGGCCGCGGACAGGACCGAACGGAATTGGCAAAATAGCCTCTGCGAGGTACCGGCTAACCAGCTAGTCAGGCGCGGGTCGCAGAGGTGCGGGAGGCCCCTGAGGGCATGGCAAGCGAATGCAGGCCTGAACGGAGCGGCGGCTCCGAGAGGCCTTTCTTTTTTGCAATGACTAGAGAGATCCGCCATTGATGTGTTGACGTAAGGAGTCGGACGTATGGCAGCCGAAGAAGAAACCCGGAAGGACGCCCCGGAGACGAGCGAATTGGGTACGGAAGAGCAAGCCGAGACCACCGAACCGCAGACCTCCCCTGCCGAAGAAGCGGCGCCGGAGGCGACGCCCGAGGCTCCGAAGTACGCGAATAAGGTGACGGCCGAGGAGGTCGGGCCCTGCCGCAAGAAGGTGACCATTGAAGTGCCGCAGGAGGCCATCCGAGCGGCGTTGGAC
>DSDH01000577.1 GCA_011055475.1 Phycisphaerales bacterium
CCGATGCGAATTTCGTAAACACGACCCTCGTGGAGACGGGCCTCGCGGCCACAACCTATTCCGTGAGCCTGGATCCGGAAGTGACCTACTACTGGCAGGTGGAGGTCGTGGAAGATGGAGGCCTGGTGGTCTATGAAAGCCCCGTCTGGGATTTCGTAACGACGCCGCCACCGGATGCCGAGAAGGTGCTGGAATGGACGATGGATGAAACGGTGGGGCCCATCGCGTACCAGACAGGGACCAGTGAAGACGCCGATGGAATCCTGTCCGGGTTCAACGATCCGAACAGCGGGGCGATGTTTGTGCCGGGCCTGGTCGGCAACGCCCTGCTCCTCAACGGCACCACCGAGTATGTCGATGTCAGCGACGCCGCCTCCTACATGCCCACAGGGAACGAGCAGGCGTTTGCCGTATCGGCGTATTTCCGGACGTACAAGTCCTTCGGGCCGATCTTCTCCATGAGAAACTCCGAAACCGGTACACCCTTGATCGATATCACGATAGGCCATGATGGGGCGTATGAGTCTCCTGGACGAGTAAAGATGCTGGTTCGTGATGACAGTGGCAACCTCGGTCCCAATACGAATTCCGGCGTTTTGGTCAATGACGGCCGATGGCACAGCCTCGTGGTCATGCGGTCAAGGGGGAACTGGACCATGTATGTCGATGGCGTCGAACGGGCCAAGGCGTTTGGTGTGGCCAGCGGTTCGGTATCGCTGGACTGGCTCGCCATCGGCGGAGAGATGAGATGGATCTTCGACGACTACGGCAGTTGGAACGGCAGCCGGACCGACATCCGCTACTTTGAAGGCATGCTCGACGAGGTCTGTGTCTGGGCCGGTGAGATGCAACCCCACCAAATCGCGGAGCTGGCCGCGGTTGTGCCTTCGGTCAGTGATATGGACTATGATCTGGATACCGATGCGGCGGACCTGAAGACGTTCGCCGAAGACTGGCTGATGGATTCGTACACCCCGGTTCAAGCCTCGCCCCTCGTCCTGGAGGATATGGAGTCGTATACCAGCGACCCCAATAGCTTCAAGGGCTACTGGGAGGCCCTGAGCAGCGGCGTGTCGCTCGAGAACGTATACGGCAACGTGGCTACCGCCCCGACCAGTGCGACGGTGGGTGTGTCGGTCAATTCGATAGAGAACGATTCCGACGGCCTGTACGGCCAGGTATTACGGTGGGACTATGACCTGCCGGCGGACAAAGCCAACGCCATTCAGCGTTTCTGGCTGCGGGATCGGCGGCTTGACCTGGCCGCGTATGACCAGATCAGCATCCGCGTCAAGAAACTGGCCGGCAGCACGGGTGACCGATTCTACTTCGATTTCCATGACGGTCGCGGCATGACGGATCCAGAGCAGGGAATCTATCCGTGGGTGCTTGCCTGGCAGGGGAGGATCATTATGGGTCTTGATGAGCTTCCGGCAGACCAGTGGGTGACGCTGGAAGCCGATATCCCCGGTGGCTTCAACAGTGGCCGGCCGAAGCAGCTCCGCGATCTCTATGAGGTCACCATAGGCATCAACAGCGCCGGCGTTGCGAGGACCGGCACCATCCTGATCGACGAAATCGTGTTGCATGACAGCACCGCCGACTGCTTCCTGACGGTGGGTGAACTGCCGCCCGACATGGACGGTAATTGCCTGGTGAATCTCAGTGACTTTGCCATCCTGGCCGAGAACTGGCTGCGGGGTCTCTAGTCGCCAGGTCCTGTGGCGATGAAGACCGTAAGCATGGGGACGGGCGGCTTCGGCCCCCGTCCCCTTTTTTCACTCCGGTTCCAGATAGGCCGTGGGCCATGTTCGCCCTCGAAGGATGTCGATAAGGGCCATGAGGCAGATTCCCGGGGGTGTGAGGGGGATTTCGTTGTCGCCATTTCGACACAGCCCGGACAAGGGAAAGGGCGAATCGCATTCTCCCCGGCAGTCCTGTACCTTTTTGCTTGACGCAGCCGGTGGGCGGCCATAGCCTGAGCGTTGTGTTCTGAAGCGTAAACATGGGCATGGAACGAAGAAAAGGTCGGTCCTGCGCGGTGCAACGTCGCGGCCCCCACGGGTTCACCCTGATCGAGCTGCTGGTGGTCATCGCCGTGATCGCCTTGCTGCTGTCCGTCCTGCTGCCCGCCTTGAAGCTGGCCAAGGAGGCCGGTATGCGGGCGGCGTGTTTGAGCCACCTCAAGCAGTTGGCGCTGGCCTGGTCGCTCTACGCCGACGACAATGACGACAAGATCGTCCGAGGCGCAGCGACCTCGCTCGTCGACGGCTCCGGCACCATCATCGAGCTGGGCTGGATCAACGGTATATGGAACCCCGACCCGGTCACCCAACTTGAATGCATTCAGACCGGCGCCTTGTGGCCCTATTGCGAGACCGTGAAGCTGTACCGGTGCCGAGTCGCCCAGCCGGATGAGCGCTGGAGCTACAGCATTGTCCATTCGATGAATCATGGCCTCATCGGCGGCGAGGCCCTGCGCATCAAGCGAAGATCGCAGATCGTGAATACCGGACGCCGCATCGTCTTTGTGGATGACTACGCGTACGACTGGGACGCCTCCTGGGCGATCTATTATGACCGTGAGCAGTGGTGGAATCCGCTGCCCGGCCGTCACGGAAACGGCACCACCCTCTCGTTTGCCGACGGCCATTCGGAATACTGGAAATGGCAGGATATGCGGACACGGGAGTTCTGCAAGCTGGATTGGGAGCAGGCCGAGGCCATCCGCGGCACCGCCGAGGCCGATTACTATGCCCTGGGCAACCCGGACCTCTACAAGATGCAGTTGGGCGTCTGGGGCAAGCTGGGATACACACCCTCGACCACCCGCCCCTGAAAAATTGCGGCACCACACGGGGGCCGCAAGAACGCCCTCCTCTTGCCATTATTCGGGCAGCGGCGCATAAAAAAAGCCGTGAGTCGGACCCACGGCCTTGTGGCGTTCCGCTTGGGTGGCTAGACGGTCCTGCGCCTGCGAAGCCATCCCACGATGCCTGTGCCCATCCCGGCCAGTAACAGGGTACCCGGCTCCGGCACGATGGTGATCGAGGCCGAGACGACGTCGTCGGTCATGCCGATGATTTGATCGCCATCGAAGACCCAGTCCGGCATACGCGTGGCCGGACTTGCACTGGTGCTGTCATAAGCACCGGTCAGACAGACACTGGCGCCCGGCATGGAACCCTCGCCCGTCATCGTCCAGGCCAGGTTGACCAGTTGACCATCTGCATACTTCTGAGTGGCCATCACCTGGAGAGCACTGATGGCCACCGCGTACGGCCCATCACCCGAATTCCACGGCCCGGCGTCCAACAGCAAAGTTCCTCCCGTATACACCATGTAATGTCTGTGCAACTCAAAGGTGTCGAAGATATCCGCGCCGAGAAACGTATGCGCACTCAGGGTCGCGCTATCGAGGAACCACTGCCCCGCAGCGCCCACACTGATGACGTTCCCCACTTGAGCTTCACCACCTCCGAGGAACAACTCCTGCCAGGCTCCGGCGTCGAAGTCTCCGGTGAATGTACTCCAGGTGCCGAAGTGCGGCCCGGCCTGTGCACCGACGGCCAGAACAAACAGTGCAGCGATACCGACAGCGATACGCGTTCTCATCATGCGACATCCCCTCGAGAAGTCAAGATCCACCCCCTTCAAGGCGACCGACTCGCCTCGAAATCGTGAGTCCTTATCATAGCATTTTGTTGAGCCCGGATCAATGCCGGCAGGCACACGGATGGCCCCTTTGCGGGCGGACGCCTCGCCAATGTTGCCGTTCGTAACGACTGTAGGGGCTCCCAGGTCTCGATAAAATGAGATGTGACGGGAGGGCCCTTGCAGAGAGGCCGGGGATTCCCCCCAAGTCCATGGGAGGTGGGCGCGATGGGGCCGGCGGCGGGTGGATCGTCAGGGCGCGTAGCCGGTGTTGTTGTCAAGAACGGCCTGGGCCGCGTTGAGAATCCCGCCTCCCGGACCGACATGGCGGTTATTGCGAATGACGTTATTCGAGGCCGGCTCGCCGGAGATCTGAATACCGCTGCCGGCGGTGATGTTGTCCTCGATCGTGACGTTGCGGCAGGGGTATCGGCCCTGGTTTCGATCGGCCACGACGTAGATGGCGGCGATGCCCCCCGCGGTGCGGATATCGTTGCCGCGAATCAGAAGGCCGTCAATGCCGCCGGTCTTGTAGATCGAGATATAGCTGTTGCCACGGTTGCCGATAAGGCGGCTGTCCTTGACGGTGCTGTTAACGTGGTCCTCATGCATGAGGCCTTCACCGTCGTTGAGGCGGTATTGGCGGTCGTAGCAAATATTGCGGTAGACCCGGTAACGGTTGCCGCTGACGGTCCATCGCCACCCGCGCATCTGGACGGCGCGGTTGTCGTTGGTGGCCGAGCCGCGGGTCAGGTTCGTCCCGGTCGTGGTCGGCCGCCAGACATCGTCTTTGAAACGAATGACGTTGTCGGCGCAGATTGTCCCGTCGCCGCTGAAGGAGATCGCACAACGCCCCGTACAGAAAACGTAGTTGTCACGGATGACGATGCCTTTGCGAAACCCCCACGGATGCGTTTCGGGCGTGCCGTCGGGACCGCTTGCGCCCGCCCCGCCCAGACCCGCGTCATTGACATACAGCCCGGGACGATTGTCGTAGTCGAAGACTACGCCATCAATGCGCCCGCCCTGAACGATGAAGTCGTTCATGGTGAAGTTCCCGTCACCGGACTCGGGCAGGCGATTGTTCGCGACGAGGATGTTCTCGACCGCGCGAACGCACACGGCCGCGTGATGTCGGGCGGTAAAACGCTGCCAGGGGTGCTGGCCATAGTGGGCGTTGGGGATGCCCGGGTCGGCCACCGCCGCGTGGGTCAGGATGCAGCCGACGACGAAGCGGTTGCGCCCCGTGCCGTTGCCGTCGGCACTGGGCATGTCAATGTGTCCGTAATCGATGGCGATGTTCAGGACGCCGCAATTCGAAGCGCCCGGATCCGCCAGCGTGATTCCCTTGAAGGCGGTATCGATCGGCGTCCCCCGGCCTTCGAACGTGGGCACGTACCGCGGGAACTCAAACCGTACGGGCAGCGCATACCGCGAATCGCGGGCGTCGCCGACGCCTGAGGGATCGGCCCCGCGCAGGACGATGCCATCACCCAGATGGATCGTCTCGGCAAAGCGATAAATACCGGGCTCGAAGACGATTACCCCGCCCCGGTGCCCGGCCAAGCGGCGTTGGGCATCCCGCAGTGCGCCATCGCTGGTGCCGTCCGGGACGGGCGACACCGTGGTCTGATTAGACCAGTGAACCTGCGACGTCCACGGCAGACCATATTGGGCCAACGGATCGGCAGCAGGACCGGCCCAAGCCATAGACCACGTCAGCACACTCATCCCGATCAGTGCCAACCACGCTCTCCAAGTCATCGGACAGGCTCCACGGTACGATTCGGTCAGGCTCGGTCGTCCATCGGCACCATTCTAGACGGTCCGGCCAAATCGGACAAGGGCCAGGCGATCCGACCCATGACATCGAGTGCGCGCGTCCCTGTCAACCTGTTGAAGAGGGCCTCCCTTCTATCACCCCGGACTCGATGCGGAGTCCAGGGTCGATGCGCCATGCCCTGTCCGCACGCAGAGCGTGCATCCCCGCTGGGATTCACCCCGACCCGATCCGGGGCTGGAATGACAAGCCGTGTCTGTCGAGCCGGTTGTACATTGTTCAACGGACGGCCATGCCGCTCAGCAATGGATAGCAAAATGCGGTTAGGTGAATGCGCCGCAATCGACGCCGCGCCCAAAGGAGATACCACAAAACAGAGTTTCTAATGCCGCCCTTCTCTGTTTTGGACTCCAGGGGCATCATTACCAACGACCGCTCACAAGATCATCAATCCCGCTGGTCCAGAGCAGGATGGATCGTCTTGCCGCCGAACTGTGGCAGCGCGTTGCGACCCTGACGCCGGAGGGTCGGGCGCTTCCGATTCCAGCAACGCTGGCCGACGCCGAGAGGCAAGTGAAAACAGGACGAAAGGCCGATTTTTAGTTCCGCCCGTTGTTCCGTCAGATTTAGGTCAGAACACAGCATTGATTTGCGTCAATCTGCGAATTCTACGTTTCGGGCCTGCAAAACAGTAACCCGCACGGGCAGCCGAAAAACGCGGTTTTTGGCGGAAAAATCGGGCGACGGGAGAA
>DSDH01000305.1 GCA_011055475.1 Phycisphaerales bacterium
GGTCTACCGGGAGCGTCAGTTGGTGGGCCGACAGCCGCGGGTCTGCTTCTCGGCGGATGGCCGGGACTGGACCGCCCCCGTGCCCGTATGCGAATCCGGCGATTGGCTGTGGCGGGGCACTTGGCACGATGGGGTGGCCTGGGGCGTGTCGTACCGTGCGGGGGCGCCGGAGGGCGAGGTCCTGGCGCTCATGCGCAGCAGCGACGGCCTGCGATACGAGCGGGTCTGCCCGCTGGACCTGACCGGTCGCCCCAATGAGACCACCCTGCGTTTCCGGCCGGACGGGACGATGCTGGCCTTGGTGCGTCGCGAGGCCGACAACCGCCACGCCATGATCGGCTCCAGCAGGCCGCCCTATACCGAGTGGACCTGGCACGACACGGGCCATCGGGTCGGTGGGCCGAACTTTGTCATCCTGCCCGATGGGCGGATGTGCGCGGCGGGCCGCTCGTACCCCGGCGGGGCGCGGACCGTCCTGGCGCATCTGACCCCCACGGCGTATGAGCCGGTCCTGACCCTGCCCAGCGGGGGTGACACGAGCTATCCCGGCCTGGTCTGGCATGAGGGCCTGCTGTGGATGAGCTATTACTCCTCGCGCGAGGGCAAGACCTCCATTTATCTGGCCCGAATTCGTCTGCCGCAAGGCCGGGACTGACTCGGGCGTCGGTTTTTTGTTGTGAAGTTGTCACAATACAGCCGCATTCGGCCCGAACGGACGGCAGGGGAATTCGGGTTTTGTGTGGGTTCGTGCGTCTTTCCGATTGAAAGCCGATCGTCAGCTTGGTAGGATTCGCATCTTTGTGGCCTAGCAACGGGGCGGTCGCATCTTTTTTGACTCGAATCCGGCGGCCGTCGCGCTGTGCGCGGGCCGTTGCGACAGTGCGGATGTGGATGGGATATGCAGATACGACCTTTTCAAGGATATCGATTTGACGGCCAGGTCGTCGGGGACGTGGGGCGGTGCGTGGCGCCGCCTTACGATGTGATCGATGAGGCGCTGCAACAGCGCTTGTACGAGCGCAGCGAGTACAACATCGTTCGCGTCAGCCTGGGAAAGACCACCCCTCAGGACAACGAGCAGAACAACCGCTACACGCGGGCGGCCGCGTGCCTGACCGAATGGATCAGCTCTGGGGTCCTGAAACAGGACCCGACCGAGCGGATCTATGGATACGTGCAGGACTTCGACCTGGGGGCTCGGCACTACCGGCGCAGCGGCATGGTGGCCCTGGGGGAGCTGGAGGAGTTCGGCAGGGGGGTCCAGCCGCACGAGAAGACGCTCGACGGGCCGAAGGCCGATCGGTTGCGCCTCATGTTGGCCAAGGCCGCCCAGCTCGGGCAGATCTTCATGCTTTACGACGATCCGCAGCGTGTGGACGAGCAGGTGATGACCCGAGCCGCCACGCATCCGATGCTGTTGGACTTCCTCGACGATGCCGGCGTGCGGCACCGCCTCTACGCGATTGACGAGCCCGAGGATATGCGGCAGGTGGCGGACATGATGAGCACCAAGTCGGTGGTGATCGCCGACGGGCACCATCGTTACGAGACGGCCCTCGAATACTACCGCAGGACGCAGAATCCGGCGGCGCGGTTTCGCATGATGATGTTTGTGAACATGCGGAACGAAGGCTTGCAGATCTTCCCGACGCACCGATTGGTCCGCGGCCTGGCGGCGTTCGATCCGGCGGGGCTGCTGGCCCGTCTGGCGCAGCGGTTCGAGATGGTCGATTTTGCGTTCGGGGTGTCCGACAAGGTGGCCGCGCGGGATCGCATGTTCGAGCAGATCCGGACCTGGTGTCGTCAGGGACGCAACGCCTTCGGTTTGTACATGGCCACGGATCATTTCTACGCCCTGGCGCTGCGGGACAGCGCCGTGCTCGAAGCGCGGGCGCCCGAGCTGAGCCCGGCCTCGCGGGCGCTGGACGTGAACGTATTGCACAAGCTCGTGCTGGACGACCTGCTGGGCATCGGCGAACGGCAGCTTGCCGATGAGAGCCACCTGGAATACGTCAAGGACCTCGGCGACGCGATCGACGCGTCGATCGAGCGGGTCGACCGGCGGGAGTGTCAAGCGGCGTTCTTTATGAATCCGACGCGGGTGGAACAGGTCAAGGCCGTCGCCGCGGCCGGCGAACGGATGCCGCAGAAATCGACGTTCTTCTATCCGAAGCTGTACACCGGGTTGGTGCTTCACAAACTGTAGAGGCGGGTCCGCCGGTGAACCGGCGGGAGAAAACAGGCCCAAGAGAGGGTCGCGGCCGAAGGGCCCGAAGCGCAGAGGACTTTTGCATTAGGAGTGGCGAAGATGGCAGATTGGAGGAATCCTCCGAAGTTGTTCATTCCCGGTCCCGTACACGTCTTGCCGGAGGTGCTGGAGCAACTGTCGCGTCCCACCCTGGGGCACCGGGGAAAGGAATACGCCCAGCTTCACGGCGAGACGGTGGAGATGCTCAAGCAGATTCTGTTCACCAAGCAGAGTGTCTTTCTGAGCACGTCGTCGGCCTCGGGCGTCTGGGAGGGCAGCATCCGCAATTGCGTGCGCCAGGATGAGACGGTGCTGTGCACGATGTGCGGGGCGTTCAGCGACAAGTACGCCGACGTGGCCCGGTCGTGCGGGCGACAGGTCGACGAGCTCAAGGTCGAGTGGGGCCAGGCCGTCACGCCGGAGATGGTCGACGCGAAGCTGGCCACGGGGAACTACGCCGCCGTGACGATGGTCTACAACGAGACCAGCACCGGCGTGACCAACCCGGTCTACGAGATCAGCGAGATGCTGCGGGCCAAGTACCCCGAGGTGCTGGTGTTCGTGGACGCGGTCAGCGCCATGGTGGGGTTGCCGCTGCACTTCGACGAGCTGGGGTGGGACATCGTGTTCGCCTCGGTGCAGAAGGCCTTTGCGATTCCGCCGGGCCTGGCGGTGTTCGCCGTCAGCGATCGCGCGCTGGAGAAGAGCAAGACCGTGCCGGACCGGGGGTACTACTTCGACTTCCAGCAATTCGCCAAGAGCGGCGCCAAGAGCCAGACCCCGACTACGCCGGCCATCCCGCACATCATGGCGCTGAACTATCAGTGCGCCCGGTTGCTGAAAGAAGGCATGGAAGGCGTTTGGCAGCGGCACGCCAAGATGGCCGACTTCGTTCGGGCCTGGGCCAAGGAGAGCTTCGCCCTGTTCGCGCCCGAGGACTACGCCTCGAACACCCTGACCACGGTCAAGAACACACGGGGCATCAACGTCGGCGAGGTCATCGCCGCCCTGCAGAAGAAGCACAACGTGGTGTTCGGCAACGGCTACGGCAAGCTCAAGGAGCAGACCTTCCGCATCGCTCACATGGGCGACATCACGCTCGATGATCTCAAGAACCTGCTGAGCTGGATCGACGACGAGCTGGCGTAGGTGGGATTTCGGGATATAACAGGTGGCTTGTGAGAGGACAGGGGGCTAACCAGTCCCGTGGAGCGGTGCTTCCGAGGGTGAAACGGAGAAAGAGGAGGTTGGAGATGTGGCTTCAAGTAAATTTGGCTTCTAGGGGTCTGTGACAAACCCCGGACAGGGATGTCCTCTAGTGTTGTGGAAATAGGGGGGCTTTCTCGGAGAACCGAGGTTTCTCGGGGGGCCCTTTCTAGCGATGTTGATTTCTGGTAGTCCCATCAATGATTTTTTGGTAATTCCTGATGCGGGTCGCCGATACCGAGGTATAATAGCTTCTGTTTTGCGGGAGGATCGCCATGGACAGGCGGCAGATTGGGCTAAAACTCGTTCTGGAGGCCTTGGGGTTAGAGGCCAAACTGGGCACTTTCGATGACCGTCTGATCCTCCAGAAGGCTATCTACTTGGCACAGGAGGCAGGAGCGAATCTCGGCTACTTCTTCCGGTGGTATCTCTACGGTCCGTATTGCCCAGCCTTAACGAAGGATGCGTTTGCCGTCGAAGAGGATATGGCGGCTGGTTTCGACGATGCAGAAGGCTGGATCCTGGGGTCAGATTTGCAGGAAGCCCTGGAGAAAGTCAAACCTCCGTTAGCTGCCGATCCAGCCAGCCGACGTCGGAAGTTGGAATTGTTGGCCTCCGTCCATTTCTTGTTGACGCGAAAGCAGGTCACTTCGGAGAGGGCAGCCGACATCTGCGAGGTGCTTCAGCGTTACAGCAAGGACTTCACCCAGGAGGAAGTTGAACAGGCTCTGAATACCCTGCGCAACCATGGGCTGCTTAAGTGAAATTGCCGGCAAGCTGATTGTCGATTCGATCCACGGGGACATTCATCTCAATCCTTGTGAAGTTCGCGTTATCGGTACGGCTTCGTTCCAGCGCCTGCGTCGACTCAAGCAGTTGGCCATGGCGCAAATGGTGTATCCAAACGCCACGCATACGCGCTTTGCGCACAGCTTAGGCGTTCTGGGAATGATGGTCCGCATCATCCAGGTGGCACAAGAGAATAGTATTCAGTTGTCGCATGGGGAGCAAGAAGAACTTCGCTTGGCCGCGTTGCTTCACGACATCGGACATTATCCGTATTCCCACCTGATGGAAAAGCTGGACGACGTTAAGCTCGTCGAAGAGTTTGTCCAGGATAGGAATCGTGCCGAACAAGCGTACCAGCCGGATCCGTATCCGGATCACGAAGAGGTAGGCCAGCTGATCGCAACGAGTCAGCGTGATCTGGTCGAAGCCATCGGGGGTGCCGAACGAGCAAAGCGTGTCGCAGACCTTTTTGCACGGACTCAAGCTGCGGACCCTGAATTGAGCAAACTGGTTCATAGCAGCTTGGACCTGGATCGTATGGACTATCTTTTGCGTGATTCGCGCGCGACTGGCGTTCCGTATGGTTGTGTCGATGTAAATTACCTGCTCAACAACCTCCGGGTCAGCCCCAGTAAGGTGGTGGGCTTCCGAGAAAAGGCGGTTCCGGCGATTGAACACCTACTGCTGGCTCGGTTCTTCATGCATCGTGTTGTCTATTTCCACAAGACGACATATGGCTTGGAGGAGATATGTCGTCAATTGCTTAGACGACTGCGCGACCGTCGGAGCAAGGACTACCCCATACCGAGAAACGGCGCTGAGGTTCGGAAGCTTGTCCAGGACGAGAAGCGGCTTCCAGAGTTTGTCGATGCCTTCGTGGATGAGATGGTCCGAAAGGCGGTCTCGGACGAAGATTGGACGATTCAGACTTTGGCACGTTGTCTGGTCGGCCGAACACCTCCAAAGCTGTTGAAAGAGGTGCTTGTCTACGAAGAAGCACCTGCGTCTAGGCACGAGAAACCCAGGTCTCATGCTGGCGAGTTGTTCCGGAGAGAGTGCCGGAGCAGACTTGAGGGACTGGCTAAGGATTCTGAGGTCGACTTGCGTCTATTTGTTTGGTGCAAGACCAAAGGGTGTAGTGTCGGAGATGCTGTGCCGCAATTCGATATCACTGAAGCGGCCACTATGCCTCAAGAGCAGATTCAAGCTGAGGCTGCTGAGGCAGGACAGAAGGATATCAAGGTATTCATCGATGACAAGACAGAGCCGGAGTCCATCTTGAAAGTGGGCTATAGCTTGGTGAAGAGATTAGCCCGCTACGAGTTCTGCGCTTACCGCTTGTATGTTGTTGGACAGGAGGATGGAAAGGTGGCCCAATTGCGGCAGGCCGTAAAAGACTGGGCGGACTGAATGGATACACTCAGCAGCCGGCAGTTGGTTGGCGGCCGGGTGGGAGGGGGCTGCTCTGCGCCATGAGGGGAGCGTGCTTGAATACCCGCGTCGGTGTCCCTGCGTCCCGTACCCGGACCGGGGTTCACCTCGGATGTGCGGTCATCGCGAAGGGACTACGTGGGCGTGTAGATATCGGTGGGGTGGTGCCAGTCGGTCTGGTCGGACAGGGTCATGGCGGTGTCAACGAGGGCCAGATGGCAGTAGCCCTGGGGGAAGTTGCCCAGCAACCGACGGGTCTTAAAGTCCATGTCCTCGCTGAAGAGTCCCAGGTGGTTGGCGCTGGCCAGAAGGTCCTCAAACATCTGGACGGCCCGGTCCCTTTGCCCGATGCGATAGAGCGAGCGGATCAGCCAGAAGGTGCAGACCGTGAACGAGGATTGCGGGGGGCCGAAGTCGTCGGCGTTGCGATAGCGGTACACCAGGCCGTCGACGCACAGCCGTTCGTAGCTGGCGTTGACGGTATTGATGAAGAC
>DSDH01000266.1 GCA_011055475.1 Phycisphaerales bacterium
ACCCGGAGGCGGACAACGCCCGCGCCGCGGCCTGGCGAGCGAGCGATGAATCCGCGCGGACGTCCTGGAAGACCTACACGTATCGCGCGACGGCCGCCGCCAGCCCGGTCGGTCCGGATGGGCAGTGGCAAGAGTTCATTCTTGGACTGCTCGACGCCGGAGAGATTCTGCTGGACGATATCAGCGTGATCGAAGACCCCGACGGTGCGGCCATCGAGCTCATTCAGAACCGCACGTTCGAGTCCGGCACGGCCGACGCATGGAGACTCCTGGGCAATCACGGCCACAGTGAAATCGTCGTGGACCCCGACGATCCGACCAACCGGGTCCTGCGGCTGGTTGCGACGGGGCCCGTCGGACATCTGCACAATCATGCCGAGACCACGCTGGCCGGCGGGCGCAGCATCGTCAACGGCCGTACGTATGAGGTTTCCTTCCGGGCGAAGTGGATCGCGGGCTCCCATCAGCTCAACAGTCGACTCTACTTCAACCGCGTGGCCAGGACGACCCTGATTGAGCCGCCGGGCCGCAGCGGCACGCCGGGAATGCGCAACAGCCGATACGAAGGCAACATCGGCCCGACGTTCGCCGAGCTGATGCACAGCCCGCCGGTGCCGTCGGACCATGATTCGGTGACCGTCTGCGTTCGAGCCGATGACCCCGACGGCGTCGCGGCCGTGACGTTACAGTGGCGCGTGGACGGCCAGACGTGGAACAGTGTCCCCATGACCCTCGACAACGGTGGGCGCGCCACCGCCCAGATTCCGGCCTTGCCGCCCTCGACGGTGGTGCAGTTTTATGTGCAGGCGACCGACGGGACGGGCAGGACCTCCACGTATCCGCCGGAGGGCCCCGATTCGCGGGCGCTGTACAAGGTGGATGACGGTCTGGCCGCGGACAACGGGCTGCACAACTTTCGGATCATCATGCTGGCCGACGACTATGACTGGATGCACACCGACATCAACCTCATGAGTGACGATCGCATGGGGGCGACGGTCATTTATGAGGAACGGGAGGTCTACTACGATGCGGGCGTGCGATTGAAAAGCAGTCAGCGCCACCGCCATGAAGCGGCGAACGTCGGCTTCAACGTGCGGTTCGGCGCCGACCGGCCGTTCAACGGCATCCATGAGACCGTGGCTCTGGACCGGTCCGAAGGCGTCACGCCGGGCCAGCGGGAGATGCTGATTCATCTCACGATGAATCGCGCCGGATCGTGCCAGCTCAGCAAGTACAGCGACCTGGTCAAGGTGATCGCCCCGGCCATCCAGCATACCGGTTCGGCGGAGCTTCAACTGGCCCGGTACAACGCCGTGTTCCTGGATGACCAGTTCGCCGAGGGCGGCGACGGCGAAGTCTTCGAATACGAATACATCTACTATCCCTACACCACGCGCTCGGGCGATCCCGAGGACTACAAACTGCCCCTCCCCGATCAGGTGGTCGGGGGGACGATCCGCGACTTCGGCGACGACAAGGAGAACTATCGCTGGCAGTTCCTCAAGAAGAACAACCGCGACGAAGACGACTATCAGGGATTGATAGACTTCGCGAAGGTCTTTGGGACAACGGGCTCCTATTTCAACGACCACGTCGCGGAGGTCGCCGACGTCGATCAATGGCTCCGAGCCTTCGCCATCGCGGTGGCCTGCGGCGCGGGCGACAGCTACGGGGGGGACAACGCGCAACACAACATGCAGATCTACATCCGCCCGTCGGACGGCCGGGCCCTCTACTTCCCCCACGATCTGGACGCCTTCTACTCCGCCACCCGCCCGCTCGTCGCCAACACCGACCTGCAGAAGATGCTGGCATCGCCCGGATACGAACGCCTGTACTATGGCCACGTGCACGATATTCTCCGCACGTCCTACAACACGACGTACATGCAGCATTGGACGGATCAGATGGGCCGACTGCTGCCCGCCCAAGCGTTTGGCAGCCATCTGTCGTTTATCGGCCAGCGGAACAGCTTCCTCTCGGCGGAGCTCGCCAAGCGCATCGCCCCCGAATACCCCTTTGAGATCACCGAGTACGATCCCGTCGTCGCCGAGGCCTCCGCGCAGGTCAGCGGCAAAGGCTGGATCAACGTGAAAGAGGTCTATCTCGACGGTGTGCAGTCCCCCTTGGACCTGGCGTGGACCAGCACGGGCTCCGGAACGAGCAAGGTATTCCATTGGACCACCTCGGTTCCGCTGGAACCCGGTGAGAACAACCTCGTGTTCCTGGTGTACGATTTCCAGGGGGATCTCGTCGCGACGAAGGCCCTGTCGATCACCAGCACCGTCGCCGAGCGACCGTTGCGGGATTATTTGAGGGTGACCGAGGTGATGTACAATCCGATCGGCGGCACCGATTTCGAATTCATCGAGTTGTACAACAGTGGGCCGCAGACCTTGGATCTGTCCGGTTTGAAAATGGTCCAGGATGAGATTGTGCGGTTCGATTTCGGTGCGGGGGCGGTTTCATCCTTGGCGCCCGACGACTACGTTCTCATTGTGAACGACCTTGCCGCCTTCGCCTCGCGATACGATGCGGCCAATATGAATGTCGCCGGCGAGTTCTCAGGCAACCTCTCGAACGGCGGTGAGAGATTCACGTTCACGGGTCCGTGGAATTCGCCCATTCTGTCCTTGGAGTACGACGATGGCCGGGGTTGGCCGCTGGCGGCCGATGGGGCGGGCCATTCCCTCATACCGCTGGACGACGTGATTGCCGGTCCGCAGGATGGCGTGCTCGATTATGGGGGCCACTGGCGCGCCTCCTCCTATATCCATGGTTCACCCGGCCGAGCGGACCCGGTCCGACCGGCGACCGTTCTGCTGAACGAGGTCATGGCCCACACCGATTACCGCGATCCGGCGCGACCCGAGTATGACTCGAACGACTGGATCGAACTGTACAATCCGACGGGGGCGCCCGTCGTTATGGCCGAAGGCTGTTGGTTCCTGAGCGACGATGCCCAGGACCTGCAAAAATGGTCGATCCCCCAGACCGTGATCCCTGCACACGGATGGACTCGTTTTGACGAGGTCACGGGATTTCACAATCCCCTCACGACCGGTTTCGGCCTGGACAAGGCCGGCGAAGAGCTCTATCTGTCCTATCTGCCGGACGGCGGGGAAGGCGGCGTCGTGGATTGCAGGGCGTTCAAGGCGCAGAGCAGCGATGCCTCGCTGGGCCGCTATCCGGATGGAGGTGCATTCTGGTACAGCATGGCCCCTTCGCCCGGTAGTGCGAACAGCCGTCCGCTGGATCACGTGGTCATCAGCGAACTGATGTATCATCCGGTGGAGGGGATGCGGGAGTATATCGAGCTGCACAATCCCACGGCGCAGCCGGTCCGTCTCTGGGATGCCGAGGTTGGCCGCGGGTGGCGTCTCGATGGGGGCATCAGCTTTGCCTTCTCTCCGGAGGCGGTGATCCCCGCCGGCGGATACCTGGTCATCGTGCCGTTCGCGCCGGATGAGGCCGTTCTGACCGCCTTCAGGAGCGCCTACGGAGATCAGCCGTCGGTGATACTGGGGCCCTACGAGGGCCGGCTGGCCGATCATGGTGAACGCGTGGCACTGGAAAGACCGGAAGCGGCCGATGTTGTAGGACAGGAGGCTTCCTGGGCCATCGTCGATGAAGTCATCTACTTCGATAAGACTCCCTGGCCGGCCGAAGCCGCCGGCACGGGCCTGGCCTTGTGCCGACTTCGGCCGGATCGACACGGCAGCGATCCGAACGCGTGGGCGGCCCGATCTCCAAGACCGGGGACCGTGTTTTGCGACTTTGACAAGAACGGCCGTGTCGATCTGTTGGACTGGTCCTGTATGGCCGCATACTGGATGGCTGAGGCCACGGACCCGCACTGGAATGCCGAAGTCGATTTGGATGGCATGGATTCCGACGTGATTGACGGGGCGGATATGCGCGTTCTTCTTCACTACTGGCTGTGGAACCCCGAATAGCCCGCACCCGGAACCTCTATGTCCGGTTCGCAGGGGGCGGACTCGAGACGACAGACCCCACCTCTCGGCGCGCGAAAAACCCCCTCGGCCCCGCAAATCAGGCCGATCACCCAAGCTCACGTGTGTGTGCACCGCCTGGAGACGACGGGTCCGTCGGACAGCCTACGGAACCTCAGTCACACACGTCGGGTACCGTCCGCACTGCATCCAGAGCTCCGCCAGGATGGCGAAGTCTCCCAGGTCCATCCGGCAATCGTTGTTCATGTCGAACGGAACCGGCTCCACACAGGCGTACTCGACGTCGGGGGCAAGCAGATACAAGTCCGCGATCTCCTGCGGCGTCAACGGGTAGTTGTACAGGCGAATATCGTCCATGGAGCCGGCGTACAGGCCGTCGCCGTCCCAATTGGATCGGCCGATGAAGCAGCTATTGCGCCACAGAATGCCGGGCCTGTTGGTCACGCCGATGGTTCGTCGAACGCCGTTCTTATACAGCGTCACGTTCCCTGCGGAATCCACCGTCGCGGCCAGCATCTGCCAGACGTTCAGTTCCAGCAGACCCGGACCCCAGACGGCTCCGCCTGTACCCCCTTTGTAGATCTCCAGGACCAAGTCATTGCTGGTACCCCCTCGCGCAAAGAGGATGTTATCCGCGGAGGGTCCGTTGGCCAGATCGATGAACCGAGCCCAGTTCGCGGTGGACGTCGGCCTGGCCCACAGCGCGACCGTAAGGCCGGCCGAGAAGTCCTCGAAGCCCCCCGGCAACGTCACGTAATCATTGATGCCGTCAAAACGAATCGCCTCGCCCAGCTTGCCGGACTCGTACACGGGCTCGCCGATCGCCGCGCCGCCGTACCCATTGGCGACGTCGTTGGGGTCACCATCCATCGTCCAGTGTGCGACCAGCCGGCCTTCGATGAACCGGGCCATGCGGGTGGCCACCGGGATTCCATTGTCCACGATGCAGAAGTAATAGCCCTCGTCGGACGCGTCGGTTTCCCGAAGGGTCAATTCCTCAGTGGCCGTGCCGCTGTAGTTCGGCCCATCGGTCAGGAGGACCTCCCCGCCCGGCACGCCGTCGCCATCGTAGTACCACTGATAGCCCAGCGTTCCCCCCAGGGGATCCGTCGCGATCACCCGGAAGACGGCGTCATGGCCGGTCGTCGCAAACGTGTCCTCGGGCTGGACCTCGATGTCGGGCAGTGTCCGTTCGGTCTGGAAGCTGTATATGTAGCCTCTGAGCACGGCGCCGTCATCCAGCACTTCGTCCACGCGCCAGTAGTAGGTCGTGTCCTTGAGAAGCGTGGGGCTGAAGGATACGGTGTCGACGGGCAAGGGTGCAGAGCCGCTGATACGGACCCCGTTCGGGTCGGTTCCCAGATACACGTAGTGGCCCACGATATTGGGGTCGGTTTCTCCCCCTTCTTGCGCCGGCAACCACACGAGATCGGTCGTCTCGACGGGGACGTCTTCGGCGTTGTGCGGCGGCCAAACGGCCGTGGCCCGCGATGTCGGGTCTCCCGTCCAGATGCGCAGCTCCTCCACGGCGACAAATCCGGTTCCATCCGCACCCGCCACGCCGCCCCCGTCTCCGATGATGCGAATACCGTAGATCGTATCTGAAAAATCCATCTCAAACACAAACGTCGTGGAATCGGCGGGCACCCCGGGATAGTCCTGCGCCGCCCCCCACACGTTCGCGGGATAGTCATGGCAATAAGGCACGGTCATCCAGAGGCCGTCCTCGCCGGGGTACGTGCCCGGCGTCAGGGCGTAGGCGGCGAACCGGGGGTCCGTCGTGACCTGGACAACAACCGGTTCATAAAGCGTGTCGTACCATCCTCCATCCACAAAGACCTGCAGGTCCCACTCCAGTCGCTGTATGCCATTGATGCCCTCCGGGAACTGCAGCCCAAAACCATCGTAGAGCCACGCATTAACGATACCGTTGTCGCCTTCCCACGTGTCGTGCGTGCTTTCATTGTTGCCGTCCACCATCCGGTTGTAATCCGGAGGCGGTCCGCCGGTTGCGAAATAGGCGGTATCCTGGACGTTCGGCGAGATCGTCATGAACGGAACGCCCTGGTCCGTGACCTCCTCGGCGCGAACTTCGACGGGATACCCGCAGAACACCACGATAGATGCACACAGAAGAACGCACAGTCGAGCCATCATGTCCCTCACCT
>DSDH01000151.1 GCA_011055475.1 Phycisphaerales bacterium
CACATGACCCGCAACCCCCAGTCATCGTCATCCCGACCGGAGGGCCGAAGGCCCGGAGTGGAGGGATCCATTTAAACAGGTCTTCCGCAAGGCACCCGACGCCGGGCCGCAACTGCATCAGCGGTGTCGCTGCGCGACGCGGAAAAACGGATTCCTCGATCCGCGGTGCTTCGCTGCGCTCCGCACCGCGTCGCTCGGAATGACGATGATGGGGCCACCCGATACACGACCATGGACAGGATGAACATCCCGCAATGGCAGGACAAGCCACAGAGAATCACAGAGGCCACAAAGCCGACTTGGGCCGGATTCCCTCTGTGCCCTCTGTGTCCTCTGTGGCAAACCCCATGACCCGGTGCAGCACGGCCCACCCGACGCTATTGTGGGCCCCCCTTGACCGTCATCCCGACCGAAGGGCCGAAGGCCCGGAGTGGAGGGATCGGTTTAAACAGTTCTTCCCCAAGGCACCCGACGCGGAGTCGCAACATGCTCACCCATGGGGGTGACGTTGGTCTCTCCGCCAGGCGCTCAACGCCATGCCGCAACAACATCAGCGGTGTCGCTGCGCTTCGCACCGCGTCGCTCGGAATGACGATGACGGTGTCGCCCCTTCGGGGGTGCGGTACGGGCCAGCCCTTTGCCTTCGGCAAAAGGCTGCCACCCAACGATTATGTAGGCCCCCACCATCGTCATCCTGACCGGTCGGGTGGCATGCCCACGCTCGCGTGGGCATGTCTTGAAGGTGCGGGGCGGTCGCCACCACATGGCCACACAAGTGTGGCCATGCCACCCACCTTGGGAGGGCCTGCGTGGCCACAAGACCGCGTGGGCACAGCCAAGACAGTTGCTACGCGATGGGAGTGGTGTCAGAAGGCCAGGTAGGGTCGGGCCCTTTGGAGAAGGCGGCTTGTCCGACCGGTGTCGGAAACATCCTCGATGCGGGCCAAACGTCCGTGTCGGCGGCGTTCGAGGATGCGGTCGACGGTCACGCAGCCCAGGCCCGGCACGCGAAGCAGTTGCCCACGCGAGGCGGTGTTGATGTCGACGGGGAAGTACTCCGGATGCGTCCGGGCCCAAACGAGTTTGGGGTCCTCCTCGAGTGAGAGGCGGCCCTCGACGTCGAAGGGGATCTCATCGGCCTCGAAGCCGTACTTTCGCAGCAGGAAATCGACCTGGTAGAGCCGGTGCTCCCGCAGCGGCACCTCCTCGGGCCGTTCGACAAGGCGCTGTTCGCCCGGCAGCTCAGGGTGGCCGAGACCCTTCTGGTAGGCGCTGAAGTACACCCGCTGCAGGCCCAGGCCGCGATATAGCCGGCCCGTGTACCGCACGATCTCGGCGTCGGTCTCCCCGGCGGCGCCCACGATGAACTGGGTGGTCTGCTTGACGCGGGCGTATCGGCCCCCGCGTCGGGTCAGCTCACTGATGAGCTTCATCGGCCGCACGATGTCCCGCATGTAATCCTTGGCGTGCGACAGCCGCGACAGGTGGGCGGCGCCCGGCGTTTCGATATTCAGCGAGACGGCCGTGGCCAGGCTGACGGCCTTTTCGATGGCCGCGTCGCTGGCCCCGGGCAGGACCTTGAGGTGGATGTAGCCCCGAAACCCCTCGCGTCGCCGCAGCCGCTGGGCGATGGCCGTGAGCCGCTCCATCGTGCGGTCGGCGTCGCCGATCACGCCGCTGCTGAGGAACAGCCCGAAGACCTCGCCCCGGCGGTAGTAATCCAGGAACGCCCGGATCGTCTCATCCATGTCGAGCGTGCATCGTCGCACATCCTGATCGCGGCGCAGGGGGCAATACTTGCAGTCGTTGGTGCACACGTTGGACAAAAGCGTCTTGAACAGCACGCTCGTGCCGCCGTTGGGCAGCGTTACGGGGTAGATCCATCGGCCACCGGCCCCGCGGCGGCGGTGCTCGGCCGGGCGGCTCGTACCGCACGCGCACGCCAAATCGTACTGCGCATCGGCGCTGAGCAGCTCCAGCTTTTCCTGCGTATCGGGCCGATGGATGATCCCAAGACTCATCGCACGCCATCCCTTTCGCGTGCTTGGCGCGATCGCATCCTCAACACCGCCCAGGCCTGCGGCCCATGGGTCACCGGCCCGAGGCCGCCTACAGGCCGAAGGCCTTCTGCATCTGCTCGCGGACCAGCGTCAGACGCTTCAGGTCGCCGCCGCCGACCTCGGCCGTCGCCCAGCCGGCAAAGCCGATATCGTCCAGGGCCTTTCGCACCTGGTCCCACGGCAGGTCGTCGTCCGGGCTGGTGATATCCACGAACTTGTTCTGCGCCCGGCTGAAGCCCTTGACGTCGAGCTTGACGCAGCGGTAGCCGAACGTGCGGAGCCATTCGCCCGGCTGGCCATACTTCCAATGGTTGCCGAGGTCATAATACATGCCCACCCACGGGCTGTTGAAGCTGTCCACGAAGGCCACGAATCGCTCGGCGCCCTGTTCGGGCGGGGCGTCGTGATCGTACATCATCTGGTTCCACACGTTCTCGATGAGGAGGTGCTGCCCCAGGGCGGCGGCCAGGGGCAGGAGCTTGCGAATCTCCTCGCGGGCCCGCTGCTCGATCACGTCGGCCGGGCCGTCCGAGCCACGGCCGACCACGATCAGCACCCCGCTGCCGCCGGCGGCGTGCGAGACGCGGATGCAATGCTCGATATTCGCACGGCCCTGGGCGCGCTCCTCGGCCTTGGCGCTGGTCAGCCGCTGCGACCAGTGGGCGTGGTTGATCGCGTTATGCACGAACACGCCCGACTTGTGCGCCGCGTCGCGGGCCTGTTCGGGCGTCCACTCGCCGGCCTGGTCGAAGTCCACGCCGTCGAATCCGGCCTCGCCGGCCAATTGCAGCCGATCCACGATCGAGAGCGCCTTGCCGTTCAGCTCCTTGGGGATCATCCCCAGCTTGCAGGACAGGAGGATGCGTTTGCCCGTCGGCGGGGTCACGATGGCCGAGGCGCCTGCCTCGGCAGCCGGCGCGACACCGGCGGCGCCCATCGCCGCGGCCATGGAACCGGCGCCCATCGCCAGGACGCGACGACGGCTCAAGGATGAACGTGTCTGATGCATCATGCCATTTCCCATGACGACTCCCCCGTATCAGAATACCCGGGTCCGTTCGGAAACACGCCGCTTCCGACGCCCACCAGTATACACGCTACGGGGAGAAAACCCAAGCATCGAAACCGCGGCACGGATGCTCAGTCCAAGGCCGGCTGCCAGAGGTAGAGGAACTCGGCCTGGCGGGCGTGGAGCCATTCGGGCAGCTCGATATGGACCAGGCCCGTCCCGCCCATGGCGGCTGGCGAATCGTACGCGGTCGCGACGTGGCCGGAGCGGCGATGGTACATGACCGTGCGGGCCGCGCGGATGCCGGCCTTGTCGCGGGCCCAGGCGATTGCGTCGTCGAGGTAGCCGATGCGGTCGATGAGTCCCTCCCGGCGTGCGGCCTCGGCGGCGAAGACGCGGCCATCGGCCAGGCCCCGCAGCCGGTCCGCGGGCAGATCGGGTCGGCCCTGCTGCACGATGGCGAGGAACTGCCCGTAGAAGTCGTCGATGATGCCCTGCAACACCCGCCGCTCCTCGTCGCCCAGGTCCTTGAGCGGCGAGGCCATGTCCTTGAGCTTGCCGCTCTTGATCGCGACGGCCTCGATGCCGAGCTTGTCCATCGTCCCCTTGACGCTGAAGGTCTGCAGGATCGTGCCGATGCTGCCGACCACCGAGCTGGGTTGGGCCACGATCCCGTCGGCCCCGCAGGCCAGGTAGTACGCACCGCTGCAGCCCAGGTCCAGCACGCAGGCGACGACGGGCTTGCTCGTCTTTTGCTTGAAACGCCGCAGGGCGTGATACATTGCATCGCTGGCCGAGACGGTCCCGCCGGGCGAGTTGATCCGCAGGACCACGGCCTTGACGCTCGCATCGCCGGCGGCGCGATCGAGCTTCTCCACGAAGCGGCTGACCGCGCTGTCCTCGGCGTGCAGCAGTCCGCGACGCGGCCGGCTGGAGAGCATGCCGTCCACGTCGATCAGGACGATCTTGTCCAAAACCAGCAGGCCCGGATCGCGCTGCACCTCGGTCTCGACCAGCTCGCGGCCGGCGGGCACGACCTGCACCTGAAACGCCGTCGGGCCGCACCCGGCCAGGGCACACATCGCCACGCCACACATCATCGAAATCCGCAGGATGTTCATGGTCCGCCTCCCGTTCGAGATCTCGTGTTTCACCGTGCGGTTTGAGCATAACACACCTCCGGCGGGGTGGCAATGTGTGAATGTTGACATCGGCGCCGGGGGCGACTACGCTGAAACCGGTGACGGCGGCGACGACCGGCCGTGTATTTGCGCTCCTGCCGAAAGGAACGACCATGCAAGCAGCCCGTTGGATTCAAGCCCTGGTGACGGTTTTCTTCCTGTCGATGACGGCCCCCGGTTTGGCCGCCGAGCCCCTGCAGCGCCCGTTGTTGGTCACGGTCGACCTGGACCAGGGCGAGTCGCAGACCGTCACGCTGTCGAATGGCCGCTCCGTGGACATCCGGCTGGTGGAGGTCGAGGAGACGCGGGACGACGTGCGTCAGGCGGTCCGCCGGGCCCAGGCGACGGTTCGCGTCAATGACCGAACGGTGGACCTGGTCGCCTCGGCGTACCACCTTCCCGTGACGGTGGGCGACGTGCAGATCGACTGCGCCGTGACGCGCGGCTACACCGGCGACAGCAGCAAGGGCAACGCCTGGGCGCTCGAGAAGGACGCCCGCTTTCGTCTGTGGCCGGCGGGGTCACCCTGGGTCGATACCGACACGTTCGTGTATCCCGTCAACCAGCGGTGGTTCGCCACGGACACGCAGATGGGCAACGTGCCGTGCTTCGTGGATGCCGCCGAGACGCCCGGCGCGCGGAACGTGTACTATCACTATGGCCTGGACTTCGGCGGGCCGGAGGGGCTGGTGGACGTGCTGTCGGCGACGGATGGTTTGGTCGTGTCGTCGGGGACGGCGGTCCTGGAGGGCTACGAGCAGAGCCCGCCCAAGCCGCGCTACGACGTGGTGTACATCCGCGATGATCGGGGCTGGTTCTACCGCTACAGCCACTTGCAGATGATCGCCACGGCCGTGCGGCCCGGCTACCGCGTACGCAAGGGCGAGCGGATCGGCATCCTTGGCAAGGAGGGCGGCAGCGGCGGCTGGTCGCACCTGCATTTCGACATCACGGCCATGCAGCCGTCCGGCCGGTATGGCATTCTCAACGCGTACCCTCTGGCGTGGCAGGCGTACCAGGCCCAATACAAGCCCGACCTCATCGCCGTCGCCCGGCCGCACCACGTGGCCTGGACGGGGCAGGAGGTGGTGCTCGACGGCGGCAGATCCTGGTCGCGCACGTCAGGGCCGCTGGAATACGCGTGGACGCTGTCGGACGGCTCCACTGCCCGCGGCGCCACGGTGGCGCGCACCTACGACACGCCGGGCGAGTACAGCGAGGTCCTTCGGGTGACCGACGCCGCCGGCCACGTGGCTTACGATTTCGCCGTGGTGCAGGTCTTCGATAAGGCCCGGCCTGATCGCCTGCCGCCGACGATCCACGCCGCGTATTGGCCCACACTCGATATCCGCCCGGGCCGGCCGGTCACGTTCAAGGTCCGCTCGTTCCGCACGACCCGGCCCGAAGAGGTGTGGGACTTCGGCGATGGCAGCCCGCCGGTGACCGTGCACTCGGACGGCAACGCCAAGGTGCACAGCCTCGACGGCTACGCCGTGACCCAGCACGCGTTCGCTCGGCCCGGCGACTACGTTGTGACCGTCCACACCACCAACCAGCACGGCTATACGGCCACGACGCACCTTTATGTCCGCGTGGAGCAACCCTGGCGCGGTAGCGGCGCAGGCCCGGCCTTGCAGAGATCCCCGGCCACGCCGAGCCCGGCTCTGCCAACCGGTGCTGAAGGGGGGAATTGAAGCTGGGCAGGACGGACCGTGCCCACGCGGTGTTCATGCCATGCAGGCCCTCCCAAGGTGGGTGGCATGGCCACACTTGTGTGGCCATGGGACGACGAGCGCCCCGTATCGCCAGGACATGCCCACGCGAGCGTGGGCATGCCACCCGGCGCTTGATGGGTCGGGGCGTCCGTGGGCATGCC
>DSDH01000702.1 GCA_011055475.1 Phycisphaerales bacterium
GACCAAGTCGTTGTGGAACGGTAGTTGCTCATCGCTCAACACTGCCTTCAACATCTCGGCGCCGACCTGATTTTCTGTCTCATTGGTGGTAATCCGGCGGATCATCAAGGGGGATACCCAGCGTGGGCTATTCGGAGTCGCCCGTTCTAGTAATACCACGAGGCTTTCGTACTGGTGCCCAAGAGTGACTGGTTTGTTACCTTTGATGGGATTGGATTGGTAGACGAACCCCCGGTCACTGAGCGTGTGGGCAAACAGACGTCGGTAAGACGTCGCCCGCCCGTTGGTCATTTGCTCAATCCATTTCGGCGTCAGAACACCTCTATCTTCCAGATATCGAACGAAGATCGAGCGTCCCAACAGAGTATAAGTTACAGCGTTGGAGAGCCCTCTACCCACAAGTCGCTCTCGCATTGTCCCCATATCTTTAACCAAACGATGATCGGCACGCGTTTGATGGTCAACCTTTTGCCCCTCGACTGTGTCCCAAAAGGCACCGGTCTCAAGATAAATGCGTTCGTAGTGATTTGCGACGAGTTTCTCTCTGATGCGCCGCTGAGCCGTTAGACTGTCATTCAACCCTGCCAACGATTGCAGCAAACGAGATGGCGTGTCGAAGTCCTCGTCACGGCTTGCTATGGGGGATTCATACGCATTGTAGACACGAATTTCGTGAGGAAGGGTGACAAATAACAGCGGGACCTTGCTCTGGCTCCACACGTTTTTGTGAAGCTGTCGGATCTTCTCGGGATCTAATTCGCTCAATCGACTGAAGTAGGCCAGGGGATTTTTTCCGACAAAAAGAGCTGCATCGACGTCGGGTATGGAGCGTCGGCTTGGCCAGCGGATCCTCTCCTCGCGCAAGAAGCCAGGACTCTCGGCATAGTGAAGTTCTTCGAGTAAAATTTTCTCTAGATCATGAACAACCACACCCGAATCTCCTTTTTTCTAAAGCCGAGAAAATTAAAATCGTCACTCCAATTATAGCACATTTGTTCTTTGAGGACAATGGTTTGCCCCACGTAACTGCTGCTCAGGCCAGCCCCTTGCTGCGATGGAGAATGGGGGGGCCCCGCCCATCCACTGCAAACGGGCGCTAGGCTGAGCAGTTACTGCCCCACAGCACAGCCCACAGGGAAAACGTAGCGATTTGGGGCCTTATAAAGCCCCGGGATCCGTTCTGACGCATTGGAAAAGCTCATCAATCCCAGGCGGCGCGTATGGAAGACTCTGTTGAAAAACGGCGCGTTCGGCTTTCCATAGCAAACGGCTTTTGACTAAGCAACAACTCAAGGCTCTCCCTCCCACCACTGCCGCCAGGCCTCTGCATTGGCGCCGAAGGACTGCCCGGTGACCGATTCCAGGGCCTCGACGACGCTTTTCCTTTGTGCCCCATTCTCCTCTCCCGATAGCGCCTGGATGAGGGCGTCGATCACTTGCTCTTCCGGGCCGATCAAGCTGATGCCCAACACAAGCGCCTGGCGAACCTGTTCATCGGGATCCGCCATCGCCTCCACCATGGCCGGGGCGGCGGGCGCGCTCGCCTCGCCGATCAAGCCTAACGAAAGCGCGGCGGCCCGGCGGACGAAGTCGCTTTCGTCCCCCAGCGCTTCGGTCAGGGCGGGGACAGCGTCGGCGGCCTCCGAACCGATGGCGCCCAGGGCCGCGGCGGCTGCGCTGCGTTCCGAGGCTCGTTCGGCGTCCAAAAGCACGACGAGATGGGGCGCGGCGTCGGCGGCGCCCGACCCGATGAAGCCCAGGCCCATCGCGGCGTATTCGCGCACCAGCGCGCTCTCGTCCTGCAGCGCGTTGGTCAAAGCAGGAACCGCGTCTCGCGCCTGGGGGCCGATCCTGCCCAGCCCCAGGGCGACGTAGGCCCGCACTTCCTCGTCCTCTTCTCGTTCCAGCGCCTGGATCATAGCCGGGATGGCGTGGCGGGCGTCGGGGCCGATCTCGCCCAGCGCCTCGCCAACCGCCAGGCGCACCCACTTGTCCTCATCCTCGAGGGCGTAGACGAGGGCCAGCGCTGCCTCTCGCGCCTCCGGGCCGATCTCGCCCAAAATCGTGGCGGCCGCCCAGCGAACCTCCGCGTCCTCGTGCTCCAGGGCCTGGGCGAGCGCGGGAACGGCGTCGGCGCCGGTGTCGAGCAGGATCTCGAAGGCCGCCTCGCGCACGTCCTCCCGCTCGTCCGCCAGGGACCGGATGGCGGCATGGATTTGGGGGTCGCGGGTGACGGGGATGGGCGCATCGTCAGGCGTCGGCGTCCCTGGCGAGCAGGTGGTCAGCCCGGTCGCGATCACACAAAGTACAATGAATGTCCTGCGCATTGATCGACCTTTCCTCTATAGGCACGACGCACCTGGGCCTAGATTTCGACCTCGCCCTCGTCCCCCCGCAGCAACGAGCGCCCGCGCGCCAGCGTCGCCTCCGCGCCATTTTTGCCCTCCGCAGCGAGCCCCAATTCCGCGTACAAAGCCGGGCCGTAGGTGCGGGTCTTGACGACGACGGGCATGGGCACGGCGTGACCCATCATGAGTGCCTGCTGGCGGCTGTCGAGCCGGGCCAGCACCTCGCGCAGGGTGTTGGCGCCGCTGATGCCGGCAAATACCGCCCGCACGTCGCTCTCGTCGTCCAGGAGACAGGTGACACGGGTGCCGATCTGGCTCATGATCTCCGGGTCGATGCCGCTGGGGCGCTGGTCGACGATGAGCAGGGTGACGTTGTACTTGCGCAACTCCCGGGCGATGGTGCCGAAGATGGTGTGCCGGGCGATGGCGGGATCGAGGAACTTGTGGGCCTCCTCGATGGTGATGACCAGGGGGCGCGGCTCCTGCCCGCCCGCCCCGGACGATCCGACGTCCCCCTGGGCCGCCTCCTTGCGCCGCACGTAGTGCTCGTGGATGCGCCGGGTGAGGTAGTTGGCCACCAGCAGGTAGGCCTCCAGGCTGTTGCCGTAGCGCCCGAACTCCAGGACGACGTTGATGCCCCCGTCGAGATGATCCAGCAACTGCCGCACCGGGTCCTCGGCGGCCCGAGGGTGCAGGAAGTCGAAGCGGCGGAACATCCCCAGCTTGCGCTGGATGGCACCCAGGGTGCCCCCGTGGATGGTGCCCCGCTCCAGGGCGCTCTCCAATTCCGCCAGGGGGTCGTGCTCGTCCAGCAGCCGGGCGACCCAGCCCTGGCCCAGCCGGCGGCGGAGGAAGTAGAGCGCGCCGACCTGCACGTCCGAGAGGGCCATCAGGTTGGCCAGGCTGTCCACGTCCTCCGGCTCGATCTGCTCGTAACCGATGCGTATGACCCCATCGACCTTGCTGCCCCGCCGGCGGGACGATTGCTCATCCAGCGTAAAGACGACGACGCGGCCGGGGAAGAGTTGGCTCAAGCCCTTGACCTGCTGTTTCGATTCGTCCTGGCTCTTCCAACCGTACTCGTTGTGCATGTCGAAGACCAGGTTGACGGCCACGTTTTCCCGCACCAGCCCCGCCAGCAGCATACGGGTGAGGAAACTCTTGCCGGTGCCGGTCTTGCCGAACACGCCCGCCGAGCGCTCGACGAAACGGTGCAGGTCGAGCGCCACGTGGACGCCTTCCATTTCCAGTGGCTCGCCCACGTAGAAGTAGCCCGGCTCCTCCTCCCGTCCGAAGATCAGGCCGACCTCTTCCTCGCTGGCGGTGTAGACCGGCCGGAAGTGGGAGGGGATGGTCTTGACCGGTTTCGGCTCGTCGTCGCCCGCGTCCAGCATCAACATCGGCGAGACGTGAATGCGGCCGTAGACGGCGGTCCCCCGGTAGACCCGGGCCAGGAAATCGTCGTCGTCGGTCCCGTGCATCGTTTCGGGCGGGGCCTTCTCGATCAGGGGATTCAGGGCATCCAGCTGCACGTCGGTGACGATGGAGAAGAAACGCCGTCCGGTCCGGCCGTGGGCCACGACGTACCGGCCCACTGCCAATCCCTCGATGACGGTGGCGCGGTCCAGCTTGACGTCCAATCCCTGGGAGAGACTGCCGCCCACGACGATGCCCAGTTTCTGGCGGGGGCGGGAGTCGGGCTCGGCCGGTCGAGGGCCGAAAAAGGCGTCGAGTTCCTGTTCGGGTGTGCGTTCGTTCATGGGTAGCCTAAGTCTGGTCATCATACATCTGCATTGGGCCCCAGCGTTCCTCGTAGAGCGCGATCAGTTGACCCTCCATCTCACGCAGCAGGCCCAGCTTGTACGGGCCGTGGATCCGGTTGTCCAGGTGGAGGATATCCAGGAAGGTCTGCTCGAATTCGGGTGGTTTGACCGCCAGGCTGCGCAGCATGTGGGTCGGGCGAGAGGCGTGCCGGTTGTAGTTGGGCCGTTCGTTCCACACCATCATCACGTCCACGATGAGGTTCTTGATGACTTTCAGGTCGAGGCCGACCCATTCCCGGCGGCGCAGGTATTTGTCGTAGCGATAGATGCGGGCGTGGAGCAGGCGCAAATTGGCCCGGACCCGCTCCATCATCTCCTCATCGGTGTACACTGTTTCGTCGGGTCTGCACAGTTGGGCAGTCAGATCGTCCTTGTCGATCAAGGGCTCGTGGTCGAAACAGAAGCCCATCTGGTGAGGCAGGTGGCAACTGACGTCGAACCACACGCCGCGATAGACGAACTTGTCGATCACCTGGGAGGCGACGGGAAAGGCGGGGTTATCGACGCCGGCGATGGCCAGCATGATCTTGCGGCAACCGATGCGCTGCAGAGTCGCCAACCGTTCCTCATCGGAGATCGGCTCGCTGACGACCATCAGCATGTCGATGTCGGAGTAGGCGTCATCCTCGCCGCTGGCGCTGGAACCGATGAGGAAAATCGCCCGTACACGCTCGTCGGCGGCGTACCCGGATTCCCGGATGAAGGATCGGGCTGCCCGGTGGTGGATGTCGTTCATGTTTTCCTCACAAACGGCTCAACCGTCGCAGCAATCCCTCGAGGCGCACGGGATCGCTGGACAGCAGGCGCACTAATGCCCGCCCGGCTTCGATCAAGAAACGCTCTCGCTCGCTTTCCGCCCGACTGGCGGCCGCGGTCCGCAGGCTGGCGGCCAGGAGTTCGTCGACGGGCACCTCGCGGGCGTCGAGCACCAAGCGGAAGTAATCAAATGCATAGGTGTTTCCAGCGCTGGTAAAGGCCTGCACCTCTTCGTCGGTGCATTGGTAGAGCCAGTCGAGCGTCACCGGGGGCTGTGCTGGCAGGCAATGGCGAATGTCTTCGTCGTGCGCGCATCCCACCGCCAGGACGCTGACCTCGATGGGGATCTGGCGGTTCCGCCGCTGGTCGCGCACGACCTCCTCCGGCGGGTCGGCGCTGACGATCTGGCGCACCAGGGGATCGTCCTCCATGCTGACGTCGTAGATCAGGCCGTAGATCGCGCTACCCGGCGCCAGGCCCTCGGCCCGGACGAAGGAGCCGAAGGCCGGGATGTCGGGTTGCATGACGGCGCACCCAATGGCGAAACCTCGTGTACCGGCCCGCAACACACGCCCCACGCGGATCGTCTGTGACGTCATCAATGGCTCCTCCGTCGGGGCCCGGCGCGTCCCCCCCTGGTCAGCGACTTGTAGTAGGCCTTGGGCGAAGGGGCCGATGCCACGCCCTCGCGCAGCAGCGCCGTGGCGACCATGTCCTCGAAAGCGGTCCGCTCGCGGCGACTGACGAAGGCCAATTCATCGGCCCGCGCCAGGGCGTAGGGATAGTCGCCAGCGATGCGGGCCTGGGCCACGATGCTGGCGTGCACCAACGCCAATTGACTTGGGGTCTCGGCCACCCAGGCCGGGATTTCGACCCGGGCCACGGTGGGCGGCTGCCCCTCGTCGGCCAGGTTGAGGTAGAAGAAATGCACGGTGTGGCCCTCGGCCCGGTAATACTCGTGGTTGACCGGGGCGGGGCTGACGAACAGGGCCGAGCGGGCGCCGGGTGGGAGCAGGGCGCCGAAGACGGCGCCGTCGGGCAAGCGCTCCAATGGGTTGGCCTGTTGTTGAGCCTTTTGTGATGCCTCGCGCGGGTCACCGCTCGCGTCGTCGGCTGCGATGTGGGCCAGGTGGAGCAGCCGGGTGACCTCGGTCCGGCGTGGCCGGCTGGTGAAGGCCGCC
>DSDH01000071.1 GCA_011055475.1 Phycisphaerales bacterium
CTGCGCTAAGGACGCGTGGGCTTCGACTACCGCCTGCGTCGGAGCAATCCCAAGGCCCCCAGGCCCAGCAGGCCCAGCGTCGTCGGCTCGGGAACGCAGTGCGTGTCGATATCCACCTGATCGAGACAGACCGACTGGCCGGGATCCAAGTTGCCCACCAGGATCATGAGCTCCGATCCCGGCTGCGGGTCATAGCTGAACTTCCCTTCAAAGCGCAGCCAGATCTCACCCAAGGCCGACACGCCGATCACGCCGCCGGCCTCATCGAAGTAGTCGAACGCGTGATCGCCGTCCACGATCCCATCGGCATAGACGCTCAGGCTCACGCGATTGGCGATGACGCCGGCCAACTCCATGTCGCTGACGCGGAACGTGAATTCGAACCAGACCTCCTTGACCATGCTCGGATTGGCCACGTTGGGGATGGTAACGGAAAACCACTCCGCATCGTCCTGGGGCCCTACAATGGCGAATCCGCCCTGACGCTGGCCCAGCGGGTGGAAGGTCCCCGGATCGTAGACCATGCCCAGGTCATCGACCCACTGGGCGCCGCTCATCGTCAGAACGGCCGTCCCGTACGGATTGCCCGCCCCGCCGTCGTCGGGCAGGGCCGGATTATCCGGACCGCTGAAGCTCCAGCTCTGATGGGTGAAATACGGATCATTCTCCCAGCCCGGCGAATTGATGTAGTCCGCACGGACGGCGCCCAGAAGAACACACAAAGGCAGGACGAACAGGCAGAACCTTTTCATAAACCCCTCCTTAAACAAAAAAGACGGTGTCCCCTCACTATAGAACCATTAGAATACCATCATTGCGACGTCATGTCAAGGCCGAGCCCCGCAAAACCAGGGCAACCGCATTCTCTGCGGGAAGAGGCTTTTCTGGAATCCTGGCCAGATGTCACTTGCGCTTTTTCTAGAGTTTTTCAGCCTTGTTCAAAGGTCTGTGGTGGCCGGAACGTCTTGCCCCTCCACGCGTAGCCGTTCGGGCGACACGAAGAACCGCCGCATCGCCCACTTCTCCATCTCAATCGCCAGGAACAGTACCGCCCCAACGCCCAACGGAACCAGCCAGTGACGAAATCGCAGCGCCGCCGAGCCGAACCAGCGGTGCATGAAGGGCGCATAGACAAACGCCAGTTGCAGGAGGGCCAAAACCCCGACCGCCAGCCACGCAATGCGGTTGGCCAGCAACCGCTCCAGGCGCAGGCTTGATTCGTGCAGGTAGCGGCTGTTGAAAAGGTAGTACGCCTGGCCGCAGACCAGCGTGTTCACCGCCAGCGTCCGCGCCAGCTCCAGCGGCAGACCCAGACGCCTCTCGATCAGAAACACGGCCATGGTGGCCCCGCCGAGAAGCACGGACACAAAGCCGATGCGCCAAAGGAAGGCGCCGCCCAGAATCGGTGCACCCGGCTCGCGCGGCGGCCGATGCATGAGCCCCGGCTCGGCCGGCTCGAAGGCCAGCGCCAAAGCCAGCGTCACGGCGGTGACCATGTTCACCCACAACACCTGCACCGGTGTCAGCGGCAGCGCCCAGCCGAAGACGACGGCGGCCAGGATCACCAGCGATTCGGCGCCGTTCGTGGGCAGAATGAAGAGGATGGCCTTGCGCAGGTTGTCGTAAATAGTTCGGCCTTCCTCCACGGCGTGCTCGATGGAGGTGAAGTTGTCGTCGGCCAGCACAATGTCGGCGGCCTCTTTCGTCGCCTCGGTGCCCTTGATACCCATCGCCACGCCCACGTCGGCGCGTTTCAGCGCCGGCGCATCGTTCACGCCGTCGCCGGTCATGGCCACGGTGTCCCCGTTGGCCTGCAGCGCCTGCACCAACCGCAGCTTGTGCTCGGGACTGGTACGGGCGAAAATGTCGTTCTCCCGTACCATGCGCCGCAGGTCCTCCTCCGACGCCGCCTCCAACTGCGAACCGGTCATGGCGTGTTCGCCGTCGCCAAGACCCATCTCCCGGCCGATGGCTTTGGCCGTATCCGCATGGTCGCCGGTAATCATCTTCACGCCGATGCCGGCCTGGTGGCAGGTCGCGATCGCCTCGATGGCCTCGGGCCGCGGCGGGTCAATGATGCCGACCAGACCGAGGAACACCATGTCCTGCTCAAGATCGTCCAGCGTAAGATCGTCTTGGCCCGCGTCCACGTCGCGCACCGCGGCGCCCAGGATACGCAGGCCCCGGCGGCCCAGGTCCTCGATCTGCCCGTCCCAAAACCCCCGGTCCAGGGCCTCGGTGGAACCGTCCGCCGCCCGCTGGACCCTGCAGCGATCCAGCAAGCGGTCGGGCGCGCCTTTGAGCAGAATCCGCGAACCGCCGGCCGGTACGCGGTGCAGGGTGGCCATGAACTTGTTCTCCGACTCGAACGGAATCACCGCCACCCGTTCGAACCCATCGCCGTCAAACCCCGTCTTGCGCGCCAGGGTAAGCAGGGCCCCTTCGGTCGGTTCGCCCAGCACCGTCCACCGCCCATCGGCCTCGACGATCTCCGAGTCGTTGCACACGGCCATCACCTCGACCAGCGCCTGCAGGTCGGCATGGGCGTCCAGCGGGGCGTCCCGGCCGTCGCGGGTGACCTTGCCCTCGGGCGCATAGCCGGTGCCCGCCGCGTCATACCGGCCCGCCCGCGTGACCACGTGACGCACGGTCATTTCATTGCGCGTGAGTGTGCCGGTCTTGTCCGAGCAGATCACCGTGACCGATCCGAGCGTCTCGACCGCGTTGAGCTTACGCGTGATGGCGTTGCGCTGCGCCATGCGGCGCACACCCAGCGCCAGGGTGATGGTGAAAATCGCAGGAAGTCCCTCGGGAATGGCGGCCACCGCAAACCCGATGGCGGCCAGGAACAACTCATCCAGCGTGAAGTCGTGCAGCAAATAGCCGACCAGGATCAGCAACCCCGCCAGGCCCACAATGACGCCCGACAAGAGCTTTCCAAAACGGTTCATCTGCCGGGTGAGCGGCGTGGCCAGCTTCTCCACGTCGGCGACCATCTTGCTGATGCGGCCCAGCTCCGTCGCCGAACCGATCGCCGTGACCACACCCACGCCGCGGCCGCTGGTGACCATCGTGCCCGAATAGGCCATGCCGCGGCGGTCCGCCAGATCAGCCTCGGCCGTGACCGCCTCGGCATGCTTGCCGCTCGGCGCCGATTCCCCCGTGAGCACCGATTCGTCGACGCGGAGGCTCACCACCTCGATCAGCCGCACATCGGCCGGAACGCGATCGCCCGAGCGCAACCGCACAAGATCGCCGGGAACGAGCTGCTCGGCCTCGATCTCCACCCAGTGACCGTCCCGCCGTGCATGCGCGCGGGGTGATAGCATCTTGCGGATGCCTTCCAGCGCCTGCTCGGCCTTGCCCTCCTGAATGAACCCGATGATCGCGTTGACCACCACCACCGCAAGGATCACGCCGGCGTCGATCCAGTGGCCCAGCACGCCGGTCACCGCCGCGGCGATGAGAAGAATGTAAATCAGCACATCGTGGAAATGCTTGAAGAAACGCCTGATCAGACCCTCCCGGGACGGTGTCGGCAGGCGATTGGGACCGGCCGCGTCGCGGCGTTTGGCCGCCTCGTCCGTCGTCAGCCCGTCGGGCCCGCCGCGCAATTCCGTTAACACGTCATCGACCGACAGCGCGTGGGGCTGCTCGATCGGGTGATACGTCCGGCTGTCCGGTTCCATGGGCCCGACTGTCCTTCAATAGGTCGTCAATCCATGTGGTCCCGGATCTGATTGTAGAACTCCACGTACTTGTCCCGATCCGGGCCCTCCCGCAGGGCGATCGCCGAGCGCGGATGCTGATTCAAGATCCCCGTGATCGCGTACGGGATCAGGTACCCCCACTCCAGATCCTGCCGCATGGGAATCATATAATCCTGGATCACCTTCAATACCGGTTCGATGTTGAACTTCGGGTTCTTCAAAAAGCCCATGATCAGCTCCAGCGGACAATTCCCCGCCCCCCGGCCGATCCCGAACAAGGAGCCGTCCACCAGATTGCAGTCCTTGCGAATGGCCTCGATCGTATTGGCGAACGCCAACTGCTGATTGTTGTGACAATGAATCCCCAGCCGCTTGCCCGGCAGGTGTCGCTTGAACAGCTCGACGATGTAATGAATCTGCTCGCTGAAAAAGTAGCCGAAGCTGTCCACCACGTACACCGTCCCCGTCGTCGTGGCCGCAATCTGATCCAGTGCCTCCACCAGGTCGAACTCGTTCTCCGTTGAGATCGCCATGATGTTGATCGTCGTTTCATAGCCCAGATCATGCACCCGCTTCTGCAGCACGATCGCCTTGTCCACGTCCTTCACGTACGTCGCGATCCGGATCATGTCGAACGGGCTCTCGTCCACCGGCGCGAACTGCTGCTCCAGCACCCGATGCGCATCGACCATCACGCTGAGCTTCACGTCCGACTCAATCCCGTCGATGATCTGGCGGATCTTGTCGTCGTCGCAATACTTCCACGCCCCGTACTGCTCCGGCGGCGCATACGTGCGGCTCGAACGGTACCCCATCTCCATGTAGTCAATGCCCGCCTCGCTCAGGGCCCGATACACCGCCCGCACGAACTCGTCGGTGAAGTAGTGATTGTTAATCAACCCGCCGTCGCGGATCGTGCAATCCAGCACCTTGATTTCCGGCCTGTACATAACGGTTCCTCGCTGCTGTTTACTTCGCGCCCAATCGCTTCAAGGCGGCCTCGACCACCTCCGGCGCCACCGGCTGCGCCCATTGCCCCTCCCGGCACAGCACCCGGCCGATCGCCTCCAACAGGACGAACTGCGGCCGACCCCCCAGCGCCTTCTTGTCCCGCTGCATGATCGCCATCAACGCCTCCACCGTCTGGTCGCCCGGAATCGACAGCGGCATCCCCAACGTCTCCAGCAACCCGGCGATCCGCTCGACGCGCTGCCCCCCACCCCAGCCCAGCGCCTCCTCGATCCACGCCGCCGCCAGCAACCCGACCGCCACCGCCTGGCCATGCAAGAGCCCGTATCCGCTGGCCGACTCCACCGCGTGGCCGACCGTATGCCCGTAGTTCAACACCCGCCGTCGATTCTTCTCCGTCGGATCCTCGGCCACCACCTCGGCCTTGATCCGGCAGTTCCGCCACGCCAGCTCCTCCAAGACCGCCGGCTCCCGCGACAACAGCGCCCCGACGTTCTCTTCAAGAAAGGCAAAGTACTCCGCATCCGCGATCAGCGCGTGCTTGACGGATTCCACCAGCCCGGATCGATACTGCACCTCGTCCAGCGTCGCCGGCGTCGTGACGTCCACGAACACCCCCACCGGGTGCCAGAACGCCCCGAACGCGTTCTTGCTCCACGTGGAATCGACCCCCGTCTTGCCCCCGATCGCCGAATCCGCCTGCGCGACCGTCGTCGTCGGCACGTGCGCCACCGGCACCCCGCGCTTGAACACCGCCGCCACAAACCCCGCGATGTCCCCCACCGTGCCGCCGCCCAGACCCACCACCAGCGTATCCCGGCCCAGGCAGGCCGCCTCCATCGCCTCCAGGATCGCCCCCACCGTGCCCCAGTGCTTCGAGGTCTCGCCCGGCGGGTCGATCACGAACCGCTCCACGGCCTGGCCCGCCGACAGCGCCTCCAGGTGCCCTGCCCCGGCCACGTTCGCATCGGTAACCACAAACAGCCGACGTCCCGGCTGCATCTCCTGCAACCGCGCGCACACCGCTCCCAGCAGGTCTGACCCGATGGTAATGGGATAACTCCGCCCCTCGCCCGGCGGGACTGGAACGCTCACGTGTCGCATCGCCGTCCCGCCCGTCAATAGCGAATCACCACGTGCAACGGGTACCCCTCCAGACGATCACGGCCGGCCAGCTCGCTCAACTCGATCAGGAACGTCAGCCCCACGATGTCGGCCCCCAGCTTCTCCATCAGCCGACACGCCGCCGCCATCGTCCCCCCCGTCGCCAGCAGGTCGTCGATCATCAACACCCGCCGCCCCGGCCCCAGCGCATCGGTATGCGCCTCGATCGTATCCGTCCCGTATTCCAGGGCGTAACTGAGCGACTCGGTCCGCCAGGGGAGCTTGCCCTTCTTGCGCAACGGCACGAACC
>DSDH01000525.1 GCA_011055475.1 Phycisphaerales bacterium
ACGGCGAGGGTCCACGCCGTGCCGGATGCCCTGCTGAAGGCCCTGTGGGTGTCTGTGGCTGGGGATTGAGTGCTATTCTGTGCAACCATCGGACTTCGGAGGCGACTGTACGTGCATAGGGCCCGGACGGAGCGTTTGGAAAGGAACCGACGATGAAAGCAGTGAGGGTCATGGTGTCGCTGGCGGTCTGCCTGGCCTTGAGTGGGTGCATCACGGGTGTCAGCAGCCCGCCCGTGCGCGTGGAGCGGGAGGTGGAGGTCGTCCAGGGCATGGAGCCGGGGCGGCTGCTGACGGCGTCCACCAGCAACGGCGACATCACGGTCAGCGGTTGGGGTGACCCACGATGCCACGTGCGGGCCCGGATCAGCGCCCGGGGCTGGAGCGCCGAAGAGGCCCAAGCCGTGGCCGATGCCGTCAACATTACGATCACGGAGATAGGCCGGACGACGGCCGTGCAGGTGGAGAAGCCCCAGTGTGATCTGGCCAAACACATTGGCGTTTCGTTTGACATCATCGTCCCGCGCCAAAGCAGCATCGACGTCCATACCAGTAACGGCAATGTGGCGGGCCGCGACCTGGCCGGCACGTTGAAAGGTCGAACCAGCAACGGTAGCATCACCAGCGAGGGCGTCACGGGACCGCTCGATGTGCACACCAGCAACGGCAACGTCCGCTGCCTCGACGTGATGACCGACGTGAAGGCCGAGACGAGCAACGGCGAGGTGCATATCCGATACGCCCGCGTCGCGACCACGGCCCCGAACGTGGAGGCCAGGACGAGCAATGGAAGCGTGACCTTCATCGCCCCGCCGAACCTCTCGGCTCAGGTGACGGCCGCGACAAGCAACGGCGCGGTGACGACGGACCTGCCCATTCTCGTTCAGGGCAAGATCAGCAAGAACCACCTGCACGGCACGATCGGTGACGGACAGGGCCAGATTAATCTGCGAACCAGCAACGGTTCGATCCGCATCCGATAGCATGGGGGGCGTTTCTTGGCCGTCGGGCGCCGGCCGCGGATGAATCACCAACAGAACGGGCACGTGGAGGCCGTTCCACGTGCCCGTTGCCACGGTGTGGCTAAGAAACGCAAAAAACCTATCCGGCGATACTCAGTTCCTCTTCCTGCTGGGCCTCGTCGGCGAGGCGGGCTCGCTGTTCCTCGATCTCGGCCCGCTTCCGTCGTTTGATCGTGCGTCGCGGCTTGGGAACCTCGGATTCCTCGGCCGAGGCGATGCGAACGGCCTCGGCGGCGGTGGGGGCGTACAGGTCGGCCCCGATCTCTTCCCACAGGCCCGGGGCCCGTCCGAACACGCCGCCCGACAGCAGGATTCGCATATCGGGGAAGGCGTTGACCTCACGAATGTGGTCGATCAGTTGGCGGATGCGGGGGGCATGGGGGGCGGTGATACCGTACAAGACCAGCACATCGGGTCGAAAACCGTGCACGAATTCCAGGATATCGTTGTTGTCTACGCTGCCGCCCAGGAACCGGGTCTCCCAGCCGTCGCTTTCAAACAGGTCCGCCGTCATCTGGCCGCCCAACTCGGCCGTCTCCTCGGCAACCGAGCAGATGATCACCCGTCGTCCACGGGTCGGGTGCCGCGGCAGCTTGTTCTGGAGCTGGTCGACGATGGTGCGGTTTATGCGGTTGGCCAGCGATTCTTGGGCCGAACTGATTCGATCCTCCCGGTAGAGTCGTTCGATCTCCAGCATGATGGGCCAGATGATGTCCATGTAGACCTGACAGGCCGTCACGCCGCTTTGAAGGGTCTCCTCAATAATGGACCGGCAGGCGGACCGGTCACCTGAAAGAAGGGCGTGAAGGTACCGCTCAAGGGTGTTGGATCGAATGGTCCCGGCTTGCATTGGTTCTCCTGAAGTTACCTGAATGATCTTCATATACATGAAAAAGACCGACGAATGTTGTCTTGGGCAATTTGGCGAACCCAGGTACTTTTCTATCGGGGCTGGCTACGAGAAATCTTGAGTGAAATTGGGAAATCTGTGAGTGTTCGTGGAATGTATACTTGGGAGGTCTGGCTAGAATTGTTAAGATCGTGCCCCTGATTCCTGGATTCGGTAGAGCTGTGCAGCGAAGGGGCTTGTGAAGGTCTGATAACGAGACGTCCGTTCAGGGCGGCGCCGACGGGACTCGACGCTTGGCTGCCTGTGGCCGGGCCGCCGGGCCAAGAGGCTGGTTTGGCCATGGTTTTTGGTGAAATCGCCGGGGCGATGGGCCGATATTCTTGCGAATTGTCCGAACGTGCAAGCTCGCTGGGGCCCTCGTATGGCGATGATTGAACAGGTTGGCGGCTTTACGGTGCAGGGTATGGAGAACCTGGGGCGTTTCGCCCGGTTCTGTGGTCGGGGGGCCGTGTGCTCGGTTTCGGCCCTGTTTCGGCCCCGCACCTGGCCGTTGATCTGGTCGCAGATGCACATGATCGGGGTGCACAGCGTACCGGTCATCATGATTACCGGGGCGTTCGTAGGCATGGTGCTGGCGATCCAGGCCTACGACCAGTTGGCGGGGATGGGCCTGCAGGAGCGTCTGGGCGTACTCATTAATATCGCCGTGGTCAAGGAGTTGGGGCCGGTCCTGGCGGCGGTGATGCTGGCGGGGCGTGTCGGCGGGGCGTTGACGGCCGAGCTGGGCACGATGAACGTCACCGAACAAATCTCCGCCGTGGAGAGCATGGGCGTCGACCCGGTCCGCTACCTCGTGGCCCCGCGGCTACTGGCCTGCGTGATCCTGACGCCGCTGTTGATCATCTACGCGGATTTCATGGGTATCGCGGGGGGCTACCTGGTCAGCGTCGTGCAGCTCAAGATCAACAGCGCCGCCTACCTGGAGTTCAGCGCTCAGGCGACGGAGTTGTGGGACCTCACAACCGGGGCGCTCAAGGGCGTGTTCTTCGGCGGGGCGATGGCGATCATCAGTTGCTACAAGGGCTTCACGTGCAAGGAAGGGGCCCAGGGCGTCGGCCAGGCCTGCACCGAGGCCTTCGTCGGCAGTTTCGTCACGATCCTGGCGATCAACTTCTTCTACGCCGTGCTCGTGAAGAGCCTGTACACCACCTTCTGGCCGATTCGGCAGTTGTTCTGACGGAGCCCGCGCGTGCGAAGGGACGTAAGCCAAGACGACGGCATCATTGTCGTGCAGAACGTGACCAAACGGTTCGGCGACCAGCTCGTGCTGGACAACGTGTCGCTGGCCGTCGAGAAGGGCAAAACCACCGTCATCATCGGCCGCAGCGGCTGCGGCAAGACCGTACTGATGAAGCACATGATCGTCCTGGAGCGGCCCACCGAGGGGCAGGTGTTCTTCAAGGGCGAGCGGATCGACCACTTGCCCTCCAGGGACCTGGCGGAGATTCGCCGGCATTACGGCTTCTGCTTCCAGATGGGCGCGCTGTTCGACAGCCTGACTGTGTTCGAGAATATCATCTTCCCCATCCAGCAGAAGCAGCGGATCACCGACTGGACGGCGATGAGCAAGCTGGTCAAGAGCAAGCTGGCGATGGTGGGCATGGACGGGTTTCAGTTCCAGTTTCCGGCGAACCTGTCGGGCGGCCAGCAGAAGCGCGTCGCCCTGGCGCGGGCCATCGCCCTGAACCCGGAGGTGATCCTCTACGATGAGCCGACGACCGGCCTCGATCCCGTCCGCTCGGATATCATCAACGAGCTGATCCTCAAGCTCAAGAATGAGCTGGCCGTCACGAGCGTGGTCGTCACGCACGACATGAAAAGCGCCTACAAGATCGCGGATCGGATCATCATGTTCCACGAGGGACGCATCCTGGCCGATGGGGATGCCGAGCACATCCGCAGCCATCCGAACCCGATCGTGCAGGAGTTCATCAACGGCCAGGTCAGCGAGGCCGAGCTGGCCGCGATTCGCCTGGGCGGCACCTGCTTCGAAGCGCAATTCGACCCGCAGGATTTCCAGCCGACCGGCTCGGGCCATTGAACGCCACGGCTACATGCCTGCAAGCCAATGCTCGGCGAGAATCACAAGTCCTTAATGTTCATGCCATCAGGTACGTCAGACACCGGACTGATTCCCCTGCTCTGTAAAAGATCGCGGCTCTCCCACGTGATACGGTGGTCTCATCACGGCCACGAAGGGCCGGCACCGTGATGTTGGACAAGCCGAACACCGTGCAAGAGTGATGAAGGTATCCGCTTGAGGTTTTTCGGGGAAAGGCGGCGAGAATGCAGGGGAGTCGATATAATGGGCAGGTGAATGGGAACAGAACCGTGGGGCCAGGGCATTGAAACGCGTGAAGGTCATCGGATTGCTGGGCGGGATCGGCTCGGGCAAGAGCACCGTGGCGCGGGAGTTCGCCCGGCGGGGCTGTCCCGTCATCGACGCCGACGCGATCGGGCATGAGCTGCTGGATGCCGAACCGCATCGGACCCGGCTCGTAGAGACCTTCGGCGAGGAGATCATCGGCGCCGAGGGGCGGGTGGACCGGCGGGCCTTGGCGGATTGCGCGTTCGCTTCGGCCGAGGCGGTGGCCACGCTCAACGGCATCCTTCACCCGCCGATTCGGCAGCGGTGTCAGGAGGAGATTGGCCGCCATCAGGCAAAGGGCCGGGGCCCGGCCATCGTGCTGGATGCACCACTGTTGGTAGAAGCGGGCCTGGCCGACGCGTGCGACGTGCTGGTGTTTGTCGAATGCGACCGCTCGCGGCGGTTCGAGCGGTGGGCCCGGGGGGATCGGGACCGGGCCGCGGCCCTGGAAAAACGCGAAAATTTCCAAATTTCTCTGGACATGAAGCGCCAAATGGCGGATTATATTGTTGGTAACAATTCTGGCTTATCAGCCATAACTGAACAAGTCGCTCGAATTCTCTCAGCCTTGTGATATCGACGACTTGATGCGTGCAGGGGTGTTTGGATTTCCCGGTCGCCAGAAGGAACGGATTCGTTTTGGCTTCTCTGAGTACGGTTCCTTAACTTCCACGGAATGTGCGACCCCTGCGGGGGACCCTGATCGCCGGACGGCGGTGTAGACAGTCAGCAAGGAGTCATGATGGCCAAATCAGCAGCGGACACCCAAGACAGGGACCCGGTGGTCGAGCCGGTGCCTGCCGAAGACGTGGATAACGAGAGCGCAGCGCCGGTCAAGGCCGAAGCGCCGACGCCTCGCCCCAAGGCCAAGAAGAAGAAAAAGAAACGCAAGGACGCCCCGACGGCGCCGGCGGCGGACGTCAAGACCGACAACACGGAGGCAGCCGGTAAGGACGAATCGGTTCACGCCAAATACGAGCGGATCAAGAAGGGCAACCTGCACCTGACCGATCTGCAGAACCTGGACGTCGTCGAACTGCACCAGATCGCCAAGAATGAAGGCATCACCGAGTACATGGGGCTGACCAAGCAGGAGCTGGTCTTTAAGATTCTCAAGGAGCGGATCCGGCAGAACGGCCTGATGTACGGCGAGGGGGTGCTGGAGGTGCTGCCCGACGGGTTCGGGTTCCTGCGCAGTCCCAAATACAGCTACCTCTCGTCGCCGGACGACGTGTACGTCTCGCCGTCGCAGATTCGCCGCTTCGGGCTTCGCAGCGGCAACATCGTGGCCGGGCAGATTCGTCCGCCCAAGGAGAGCGAGAAGTACTTCGCCCTGCTGCGGGTCGAGGCGATCAACTACCAGGAGCCCGACAAGCTCGCCGAGAAGGTGGTGTTCCGCGACCTGACGCCGCTGCACGCCGAAGAGCGGCTGATGTTGGAGACCGCGCCCGAAGAGATGAGCATGCGGATCATCGACCTGATCACGCCCATCGGCAAGGGCCAGCGCGGGCTGATCGTGGCGCCGCCTCGGACGGGCAAGACCGTGCTGCTGCAGAAGGTCGCCAACGCGATCAGCACGAACCATCCCGAGGTGAAGCTGATCGTGCTGCTGATCGACGAGCGGCCCGAAGAAGTCACCGAGATGGAGCGCAAGACCGCCGACGACGTCGAGGTGATCAGTTCCACCTTTGATGAGCCGGCCAGCCGCCACTGCCAGGTGGCCGAGATGGTGATCGAGAAGGCCAAGCGGATGGTCGAGTACGG